>JACREA010000176.1 GCA_016218465.1 Nitrosomonadales bacterium
AGTCTTCTTTCGGGCCGCTGTAGTTGTTGCGCGGAACGACCTTGATCTGGTCGGCGGGCGGGATGACAACTTTCTCATGCATGTGACCGACGGTCTCATCGGTCAGGATGATGACCGGAACCCGGTAGTATTCCGACAGGTTGAAGGCCTCGATGGTGAGGTCGAAACATTCCTGCGGGCTGTCGGGCGACATCGCAATGATGGCGTTGTCGCCATGAGGGCCATACTTCGCCTGCATCATGTCCTGCTGGGCAGTCAGCGTGGGCAACCCGGTGGACGGGCCACCGCGCTGCACATTGGCAATTACCATCGGTGTTTCGGTCATGCAAGCCAAACCAAGGTTTTCCGTCATCAGGGAGAAGCCGGGACCACAGGTCACAGTCATCACCTTCTGCCCACCCCATGCCCCACCGATCAGGGCGGCGATGGAAGCAAGCTCATCTTCCATCTGGATAAACATCGCCCCAACTTCCGGTGCACGCTCGGCAAAACGCTCGGCAGTCTCAGTCGAAGGGGTAATAGGATAGCCAGCAAAGAACCGGCAGCCTGCCGCCAGCGCGCCTTCAGCAAGCGCGTGGTCGCCATCCATGAAATGTGGGCCGGAGTCGACCCCTTTGGGATCTGCGGGGACAGTTTTAGTTCCGGCGTAACGTTCGCCAGCGCGAACATTAGTCTGCTCTGAAACTCCGCTTAGCTTCGTTTTCACTTATTTGTTTCTCCTTTATTGGTTACTTCTTCCATTGTCACGAAGATGGAAAACTCCGGACAGATCAACTGGCAAAACATGCAATCGTGGCAGGCATCAGGATTTTTCACATAGGGCGGGTGATAACCCTTGGCGTTGAACTCAGGAGAAATATCCAGCACTTTTTTGGGGCAAAACTGTACACAGAAGCCGCATCCCTTACACCAATCATTGCTAATGTAAACTTTGCCACGCAACTGTTTAAGGTCGTTGAAAAACATATACCCTCCTTAGACCAGGCCGTGTGCGGCCAAGACTGGCAGCGGGTCAACATGATGGAGATCCAAACGTAGCGCTGAGTCGTCACAGCCGAATGCGATCGCCATCAACTGGGTGAAATAAAGCACAGGCAGGTTGTTGAAATCCGGATTGAGGCGCTTCGCGTCATCCTGCCGAAAATCCAGATTGAACGCGCACAGCGGACAGCTCACTACCACCAAGTCGGCCTGTTCTTCGTACGCCGATCCCATGATCTTGTCGGTGCGCTCGGCGATAATTTCCGGCTTGCCAACTGTATGGTATGCGCCGCAGCATTCGGTTTTCTGAGAGAAAGGCACAGGCGTGGCGCCAAGGGCTGTGATCAGATTTTCCATGATCATCGGATTTTCGACATCGTCGAAAGCGACTTCTTTGGGACGCACCAGCAGGCAACCGTAGTAGCAAGCTACGCGCAAGCCTTTGAGCGGTTTTGTCACTTTTTCGGCCAGCTTGTCGAAACCTACACGGTCGCGCAGGTACTCAAGGAGATGAAGAACCTCGACATCGCCCTCGTATTTGGTTTTTTCGAGCGACAAAAAATTGTTGATGGTTTCCAAGGCATCAGAGCGTTGCCTGACGTCGATGTTGGCGCGCTTGAGTGTGTTGTAGCACATTGCGCATGAAGTCATGAATTCGCTGGCCATACCCTCTGTCTTGGCTTGGGCTTCCTTGACGCGAATCAGATTGGTCACCGGAGCCACCCGGTTCATGACGTTATCGGAGTCCAGCGCATGCACCGTGCCGCAGCAGTTCCAGCGATCCAGCTCCTCAACCTCCACATCCAGTTTCCCCATCGACGAAACAGTGGAAACGTCGAAATTCCTGGCTTGGTTCTTTAATGTGCATCCTGGGTAATAAATGAGCTTCATTGGCTTAATTTTCGCAGTCCATCAGGAGGTCAATTTACGCATGGCGCTGATCGTGGCGATTGGCGGTAATTCGCTGCGCGCCTCGGGTGAAAGCTCCATGATTTTAAGGTAGTCATTGCGCTCACCGTCACGCAAAGCAGTCATACGTAATGATTCGATCACCTCGGCGATTCGTATACCCTTCGGGCAACGCGAGTTACAAGTCATGCAGGACACGCACATCCAGATCGAGCGCGCAGCCAGCAACTGCTCCTTCATTCCCAGTTGCGCCAAGCGAATGATCTGGTTCGGCAGCACATCCATGTGAGATGCCATCGGACATCCGGCTGAACACTTGCCGCACTGGTAACAAGCCAGCAATTTCTGACCGCTGATCTTTTCGACCTTGGCGACAAAGTCTCTTTCGGCACGAGCCGTCGTAATACGTAGGGTAGGAATCATAATCGCTCGTTCAGTACTTTCCGTCCATGCGGAACTCGGGGGTATCGAGCCACAACCCGACATTCAGCAAACTATCCAGTTGCGCCTGGAGTGCATCGTATTGCGCACACTCCTCCATGATCATCTTGCCAATCAGTTCGATAACGTCAGGATCCTGGGTATGTTCGGACAATTCTTTTAGCAGGTGGATGATTCGTCGTTCCAGCTCCATGGCCATGCGCAGCGCTTGGGTGTCGTCGGCAACTTCAATCATACCGCGGCGGGCAACGGCTTTTTCCATCTCGACAACCACCTTTGACGGATGAGCATTCGCCGCCTCTTCGGCGGCAAGACACTCCCACACATCCTTGCCGATGATGGCACTGAACAATGTGTGCATATCGTCCATGTGCCTTGGCTCTTCCTCAGCCAGACGGAGGAACATGGCTTTACCGCTTGGGTTTTGCGTCATCTCGGCTGCGTGGCGGTAGAAATGTTCCTCGCCGTACTCAAAACTGAGCGCAGTACGTGCCAACTCGATCACTCTGTCATCGATATGTGTCATCGGTCTGAACTCCGGCGCCTCAGGCGTCGGGCCTTTCATCAAACAGCCGGTTTTGCAGCACCGAAGAACCTTGCAGCACATTGTTGCCACGCAGCAACTGGCGTTTCTTGACATCCTTGGGTGCATAAGATGGCAATAGCACCGGTGTAACCAGATCGGTCTTCACGCCAGCATTCGCCAGTTCTTTTTCGTAGCTGTCGAGATGGGCCAGACTGAGTTTCCCGAGCTTGACTGTCTTGGCGTATTCACCGGCATACCTGCCGGCGCGCCGCCCGAATACGTTGTAGTCGAGCACCGAGTTGCCCATCAGCCGGTTGCGTCCATGCAGGCCACCAGTGGCTTCGCCTGCCACGTAAAGGCCGGGGATATCAGTTTCACAGCGGTCGTTGATTTCGATGCCGCCATTCTGGTAGTGCAGTGACGGATAAATCAGCATCGGCAGCTTCGCGATGTCGATGCCGTAGCGGATGAACTGGCGATACATCGCCGGGAAATGCTTTTCGGTGTAACCCTCGCCATGCAGCATGTCGATCAGCGGCGAATCCAGCCACACGCCGACACGACCCGACGGTGTCGGAATGCCGCCGCCGTTCTGCACGCACTCGCGGATGATGGCCGAAGCCTCAATGTCGCGCGGCTCGCGCGGGAAGACGAACAACTCGCCTTCCTTGTTAAGCGGCTGACCGCCCGCGCCGCGGATCGCCTCGGTGACCAGGAAGCCGGCAATCTGCTCGGGAAACGAGACACCGGTCGGGTGGTACTGGACGGAGTCCATGTACATCAGCTTCGCTCCAGCGCGGTAGGCCATCACCAGCCCGTCGCCGGTAGAGCCGTAGTGGTTAGTGGTGTCGAAACCGCGGATATGCAGGCGGCCGTAGCCGCCGGTGGCGATCAGAGTGGATTTCGCCTTGACGACGAAGAACTCCTCGCTGTCCATGCTGTAGAGGATGGCGCCAGCACATCGGCCTTTGTCGTCCATG
>JACREA010000177.1 GCA_016218465.1 Nitrosomonadales bacterium
CTATTTCCACCATATTACCATACTGAGGATGAGTATCCGCATAAGCCACCACTCCACCTGCAGAAGCATGAATTGGCGTCCCTTCGCTCGCCATAAAATCCACTCCTTCATGCATGGCGCCTGAACCGGTAAATGGATCTAATCGCCAGCCAAAATTTGAGGAATAAGCGCCCTCATTGACTGGTGGTATAGAGGGAAGCAATTTACGGCTCAACTGGTTCTGCAGCATCATGGTTTCCAGAGCCAGCAGCTTGTCACTGCGATCATTGACCACTTGGGTCAATCTTCCCAGTTGTTGATCCAAACTGTTTACCGACATTTCCTGCATGGGCAAAACCACTAGCGGTCCACCCTGAGCGAGCGGCTGAGCAAACTGAAATTCCTCGGGCTTCATTCCAGACAACTTGGCTAAACGCGTGCCCAGAGCATCCATGCGCTGCAATTGCGCTTGCATCCGTCCAACGCGTGCCGCCATGGCATCCAAACTGCTATGTAAATAGGACTCCTGTTTTTGCTGCTCTGCGCTTCGCACTTCGGATAGCAGGATGCGCATCTCATCAACCAGGCTTTCAGGGGCAAAGCGTATCAGCACGTATTGCAAAGAAAACGCGGCAATTAGCAGCAACCCGAACAGCAAGGGCAACAAAACCAGTAAATGCCTGCCCCCCAGTGTAATGCTGCGGGTACGTGCTTTTGCCAAACGATTGGAAACTATAATAATATTCATGTATTCCCCTATTTGCGTAATCGCAATACTAATGACGCATCAACTCAAATCATTACTAATCGGCAATCAGGAACTCCGTCCACTACTGACAAAGGTGCACGAATTAAAAGTGTTGCAACACCATTTTATTGCAGTCGCCCCCCCTTATCTTGCTCAATCCAGCCAAGTGTTGGGCCTTCAACTGGGGACGCTTATCATCGCAGTTGCCAACGCCACTATGGCAGCAAAATTGCGCCAACTTGCACCTGAACTGGCTACCCTGCTACAAGGCAGGGGATGTGAGATTAGCGGAATCCGCGTCAAGGTGCAAGTTGCCTACAATCGAAGCCAAGCCAAAACTACGCCTCGCAAACTTGGTCAAGTGGCACAAAATGCACTAAATGAACTCAGTCAAAGCCTGCCGGATGACTCAACACTCAAGCTCGCACTGGAAAAAATGATTAAACCGAAAGACTAGAAATTCCCTGTTCAGTGCGACAAACATAGTATTTGCATGCAAATCTTCACAAGAGAACTTTCCAGCCGACCAGCACATAGCGCTCCAATATGAACAGCAATGCAAAAACTGACAGCAGTAGCAATACGAACCTCAACGTCTGCCATGCAAATTTCAGGTAGCGGTGATCACGCGTAAAGATATACATCCCACTGCTTATCACCAGCAGCAATGCAACCAGAACAATAAACAGTCGCAAAATTATCATGGCATTGTGATGTGAATGTTAAATCATCAGGCAGTTTGCAGTTGGAGGCGCAGGAATGCAGGCGCTTCTTCAACAGTATCAAATGTAACAAATTCCCATGCTTCTTCATCGGATAACAACTCCCGCAGCAAGGCATTATTCAAAGCATGGCCGGATTTGTATCCTGAAAACGCGCCAATCAGCGGATGCCCCAACAAGTAAAGATCGCCAATCGCGTCCAGCACCTTGTGCTTGACGAACTCATCCTCGAAGCGCAGTCCGTCCGCATTTAGCACACGATAATCATCCATTACAACGGCGTTATCCAGACTACCGCCCAAGGCCAAGCCTTGCGCTCGCATATTTTCGACATCCTGCATGAAACCGAAGGTGCGCGCCCGGCTGATATCGCGCACGTAAGATTCTTCGCCCAGATCGACCACCACATGCTGCTTTGCATCTGCAAACACCGGGTGGGAGAAGTTGATCGTAAAAGTCAATCTATAGCCGTGGTATGGCTCAAAGCGCACCCATTTGTCGCCTTGATTCAACTCGACGGTTTTCTTCACGCGGATAAATTTTTTGGCGGCGGATTGCTCTACGATACCAGCCGATTGAAGCAGGAACACAAATGTGCCCGCACTACCATCCATAATCGGGACTTCCGCATTATTCAGATCGACATAGGCGTTATCCACACCCAATCCGGCCAGCGCCGACATCAGGTGCTCAATAGTTGCGACACGCACGCCATTCTGTTCCATACAGGTGGACAGGCGTGTGTCATGAACCAACTCTGCTCGTGCGCAAATTTCCTCAACTGGCTTCACGTCCACACGACGAAATACGATACCGGTGTTAACAGGTGCCGGACGTAAACCGAGCGTGACTTTTTCACCGCTGTGCAAGCCGACTCCGGTCACGGTCACAGAATTTTTTAAGGTACGTTGCTTTACCATTGATGTTTGATTGCCGAAATCAGATGGATAATTCTACCACAGGCCTTCTGGTGCGCCGTGGAACGAAGAATGGGAATAATTCCCCTGAAACGGCTTCTTCGCAGCCAATAGGGTGGCCACATCTTTTGCCTCGTAGAGATTCTCGCACCCGAAGGGTATGCCCACGCGGTCAGCATCAATCATATCCCAGCACCGCACTTTCCAAAACGCAAACGGACTTTTGATTCTAAACAGGAGAGAATGGATATGGCATTCAAGAGGCTGCGTACTCATGTTCTTCAATATCCCCTGGCTGTGTGGGATGGCTTGCCGCGATTGTTTGAACAAGAAGCTCCCGGAGACCTTCGGCATCCTCTTGAAGTGTCGCTAAGAGTTTTGAGGGGACGCCATCGTATGCGGCCAAAACAGCCTTAGCATCTCGTAACGCCTTGATGACCTTCTCGAAATCTTGTGTGCCAAGCGCATTAAACGACTTCTTCGCAGACGGAGAGAGCTTGGAGAAATCCGCCTGCTCGAAGAGCTTTCCATAAACAAAGATGCCCGGCCTGCAAGCGATACTGAACCCGTTGCCAAGCAGGAGATGCTTTTTTGTACATTGACGCGAAGCCTCAAGAGCCGTCGAGAAGGACATAAGTTTCATAATTGGCACGACCTTTCCGCGTGGTCACGCACGCATATTTGAATAGACCTACGGCTTACTAATTTTATCAGCTATCTGCTGCCGCACATCCCGCCCTTGTTCGTCTTTGGCAACCGCCATCAAAAACAAACAACGCTCGCCACTGGATTTTTCCCACCGGTATCCCACCTGATTTTTCTCACGCGAATCGTCGTTGGTTTTGTATGGCTCTCCCTTGTATTCCACAGCCAGCACTCGCCCGTCATCCAGCTCCGCAATAAAGTCGGGGTAGAAATAATCTGTTGATGTCGGCAGCCAGAACGAGAATTTTTCCTGTCGCTCGATATTGCGCACCCATTGTTTTACCTTCGGATGTGCATCCAACGCTTGCGCGCACACGAACTCTTCTGCAATTTGTCCGGCTGGGGTCTTCTCGCGCAAGTCGTGAATGACCGGATAAAAATGTTTGCTGAATTCGTAGCTGCCTTGATAACTCTGGCGTGCGGGATACATCCCTGCTTCAAACCGGAAACTGTAGTGCCCTGCCCGATCCAGTGACGGCACGGTCATTTCAAACAACCTCCCCTGAAATCCTTTATCCATCGCAATCTGGCGCAAGCGTTCCACTTCCCGTGCGATAGCCTGAGCCAGTTGAAACCGTGCGCGCACCAGCGCCGTCAGACTAAAACCACGCTCACTAACCAGATGCGTAATCATCTTTACCAAATACGCCTGCAACTGTGTTTGCGACAGATACGGTTTGCGCGCCTCCCTGTCCAGCCAGCGCACCAAATCCTGTTCGCTGACGTGGCTGGCCACATCGTTCAGCTTGAGTTGCTGCGCATCCAAGTGGCGATATTTTATTTTCTCACCGTTCACATCAATCTCGAACGAGTTGACACTCTCGGTAATCGAAAATCCGGCAAGTTGTACTGGCTGATCTAATAAATCCCAATCTCCCAAACTGGACAGCGTTTCTTTTTCAACCACCTCCAGATAACCATCGAGATTCAGGCACAGCTGTGGGATCGGCGCGAAAGTCAGCCCAAGTTGCGCGGGTGCGCGCAATGCCCGGCGCATGGCGCGATGCGCATCGAATTGTTCCTTTACCACACCCCGCGCTTTTTCCGGTAGCGCATGGCTGATGAAGGTCTCCGCCTGAGCCAGCGTATCGGCGTCCACATCGCCCTTGAGCAGAATCGTTGCGCCCTGTGTCGTTGGCATGATCTGCACGACAGCCTTTATTTCATCCGGCCAATGTTGAGTATCCGGTGCTTGCGGTACTTCTATATGACAATCGGGTATAACTGGCAGCGTTGATTTATCGCCCTCTGGCAAAGGTAACTTACCTTGGTCTGGGACGATTGCCATGTTGGCCTCGAACCGCTCAAAGCCCATGTTCTGCACCATGCGGTCTTTCAGGTTGGACGCGGCCTGCGCAAAATTTTCCGCGACAATATGCGCGTAGGCTTTATTCAATTCCGCCTGCTGTCGCGTTCTCGCGTAAGGCATACGCAACACGCGCCCCAGCAATTGCTCGACATCCTTGGCTGAATTGACCGATTGCAACGAAGCCAGCACGTAGGCGAACGAACAATCCCAACCCTCCTTCAATGCCTCGACCGTAATCACATAACGAATCGGGCAAGCCGGATCGAACAGGTTGATGCCGTCCAGCTCTTTCTGCGCACCGGTAGCAACCGCAATCTGGTTCTCCGGGATATTTTCCTGCTCAAGCAAATGCTGGCGCACAGCATCGACTGTTGCCTCGTTGCCCTTGGGTGCAGCCTGTATCAACACAATGGGGCGAATATATTCAGACTCTTTTTGCGCCACCAACTCCAAGCCGTCGCGCCGCAAAATCGCATCGCGTAAACACTCGCGCCAGCCTTCTGGATGTTCCGCCAGCACAATGGGCAGCTTTATCATCTGCTCGGTTTTCAGTTCCTGTGCCGAGACGTGATACAGCACGTTATTACCCACGACCGGAGTGGCCGTCAGTTCCACCACGCAACTTGGATTCAACCTGCCCAGCGTCTTGAAGAAGCGATCAGTGCGATTGTTGTGTGCCTCATCCACAATGACCACCGGATGGTGCAAGTGCAGCCAGTTCGCCACGGAATACTTGGTGCGCCCAACATCCTTGGCAGTCAGGTATGGCTGATTTTGCAAATCGGCTTCCGTCACTTTTTCCAGCCCTGCGCTGATATTCGCAGGCAGGTTATCAAAGTGCGGCGCGAGTTCCTCAAAGAACGAATACACATTGCGCTTGGCGGTATCCGACACATTGAACGACTGGATGGTCGCCACCACCACGATGCACGACTTGCCCACATCGTGCGGGCTGATGGTTTGCAGGTTTTCCAGATCGCACACTTGCACCCGGTCGCCGAAATACTGCGCCAGTGCCTGTCGGTACGGGTGCCGCGCATTGCTCAACGCCTCCAGCGTCTGCGAGCGGATGGTATCGCTCGGCGTGAGCCACAAGGCAAGTGGCGCATCGGAATCCAACACCGCCTTACCCGCCAGCGCCACGCCATGCGCGGCCAGCAGTGTCTTGCCGCCGCCGGTGGGGATGCGCAGACAAACGCACGGCACTTCATCAAATATCGTGTGATAACGCTCATTGCTGCGATTCTGCGTTGCCAGCATCGCATGGAACGCATCAGCCACCGGCACACTGCGGCAAGCTTGCAGAAATTGCGTCAGCGCCGACAGCGCGTTTTTTTGATACTGTTTGAGTTCTAGCATGGCGGTTACCGCATCTTCACGTCGTAAGGAATCTGCTTGAAAGTGATGTTCTCCGCCGCCAGCCGTGCCGCGCCCAAGCGCGTGGTTTCGCCGTAAATCACCTTGCGCCCGGTGTGAGGGAAGATGTCATGGATCGCCTGCAACACCGCGTGTGTCAGCACGTTGCCGGAAGAGGGCTTGCGGTCGCCGAGGATGCCGTTGTAGAGCAGGTAGTAAGCCGTGCCGTTGTGGATGCCGAGCAGCGGTTGGTCGAATGCCTGCTGCCCCGGCTCGCCAGTCTCAAAATGCCAGACGTAAGCCGCCAACGTGGCGAAGCGCACCGCCTGATTGATGCGCCCGTGTTCATCGAACGCCGCCTCGCCCAGAGTGCAGAAGCGGAATCCCCAGCCGCCCTTCCAATTTACCGACTTGCTGATTCCGCCTTGCTCACCTTCGATAACTTTTTGCAGACGCAGAATGCAATGTGTGCGGGCATGGTCGCCCATCTCGATGCCAATGTAACGGCGACCCATCTTGTGGGCGACAGCGGCAGTGGTGGCTGAGCCGAGGAAGCTGTCTAGTACGATGTCGCCGGGGTTACTAGCCAAGTGAATAATACGGTGCAAAAGTTTTTCCGGTTTGGGGGTATCAAAAGGATTTTCCGTGTTGAAACTTTTCACCTCTTCGCGTGCTTCGTGATTATTTCCTGCCTCTGTGTGCAGCCATACGGTTGGGCTGGGAGTGCCATCTTCGGAAAGCTCGGCTAGAAATGTTTTGCGTGAAGGAGTCGCTTCCCCATCCCTTCCAAACCAAATTTCGTCACCCTCATCCATTCGGTGCAAAGTTTCTTCTGAAAACCTTGGGAAAGTTCCAGCAGGCGGACTCCAAACCACTCCATTCTTAAATTTGTATGAAAAACTTTTGCTACTTTCCGATCCGCTTTTCGCATGTAGAGGTGTCGCCTTCCAAACTCCCTTTGGATGATCGTCAGGATTTCTATACCTGGCGTTCATTTCTTCAGTTCGTGGCAACTTGTTTGGTTGCCAGACGTGGCTTTCCTTGGCGTAAATCAAAACATGGTCATGATTGTCTGAAAGCCACTTCGCGTCGTTGGCTATTGTGTATTTCTTCTGCCACACCACATTTGCCACAAAATTCTTTCGCCCAAATACTTCGTCTATCAATGCCTTGAGGTAATGCGCTTCCATATCATCTATCGTCACCCAGATGCTGCCATCTTCCGCCAGCAAGTCACGCAGCAGCACCAGACGCGGATACATCATGGACAGCCACTGGCTGTGCTCCAGTTTGTCGTCGTAATGCGCGAAGGCGCTTTGTGTGTTGTACGGCGGGTCTATGAAAATGCACTTGACCCGCCCGGCATAGAACGGGATCAACGCCTTGAGTGCCAGCAGGTTGTCTCCCTGAATCAGCAGGTTTTCTGCGCTGTCGCCATACACCAATTCTTGCTTGAGCAAGTGATATGGAACCTCACGAGAGGCTTCCTGCGCCTGATTTTTATTGACCCAATCGAGAAACGGCATGGCTTATCTTGAGTTTGCTTATGGCGCAAGATTATCCATTTAATTGGCGTATAACGCCAATTAATAAAAGTATCTGCGCTTAAACGCTTTGCGCAAAACGCCATAGGTTTCGACAATTGGCGTATGGAAATAGGACAAGTCATCCGTGCCTTACGGCAAGAGCGTGGGGAAACACTAGAACAAATGGCACATGAGATCGGAACCGATCCCAGTAATTTGTCACGCATTGAGAGAGGGGTGCAACAGCCCGCAGCGGATTCTCTAAAAATGATTGCGGCTGCACTTCATACCACGGTAGCCGCATTACATGCTCGCGCCGAAGGTGTGGGAAAAGTCTCCAAAAAAGAACGTGATTTATTGGGTGGCGATGCAGCCGATTACACCAGCGAGTCTATTCAATTACGCCGCCATTTCCGTGCGCTCACCCCCGAAAACAAACGCCTCGCCGTAGAGTTCGTCAAACTCCTGAACCGCACACAAAGTGAGAAGTAAGCCAGTATTGGAAAGCATCGCCTTGTGCGGATGTTCCGCCGTGTCCGTGCCGTACTTTGCGGCGGTTGCACAAGTGTGTGAATTCTAAACGAGCCGGGGAAAGTTGTAACGGCATGGCGGCTCGCATCCAGCTATCTGCATTCCACATGGGGCATTTCATCCCAAGTTTTTCCGGCAAAGAGACGGCCATTGTTTCTTTTCGGTCGCTTCTTGCCATCTGCGCCCCATCCGCCCCACTGCTTAAAGAAAAACGCCACGCCTTTTTGCTCGCATTGATCTTTTATTGCCTCCACCCACTCCGCTTTCATCGGCCTGGCCTTGGGGCCGGATTCGCCACCGACGATCACCCAGTGGATGCCGCGTAAATCAATTTCGCCAACATCCTCAAGCAGTGGTTCGACTGATAAAAATCGGATGCCCGCTTTAATTTCTCGCAGGTCATCAACCCGCTGAAGGCCGTATTGCCTGTTTTCCACAGAAACCCCCAGCCAGACATTGTCAGGCACTACACGGCCACGCGACGAGAAATACTTGCGCATCCTGGCTGATCGCTTGGTTAATATCTGATAGGTGTGTTGCGGTGTGCGTTTGATCACATCAAACACTTGGTCGAGAAACGCGAAAGTAATGTCGTTATGGAACAGGTCGCTCATCGAGTTTACAAAATATGTCGTAGCTTTGCGCCGCATAAGCGGCTGTTCCAGTCGCTCGGGCAGGATGCTGAGGTTGAATCCGTTTTCATAACCCCTTGCGCCCATGGCCTGTAGCCGTTTCGCCATGGCCTCGGCGTAGCAGTGCTTGCAGCCGGGCGAAATTTTCGTGCAGCCCGTGGTCGGGTTCCACGTTTGCTCTGTCCATTCGATGGTTGTTTTGCTCGTCACTGTGAGCCTCCTTAGTTGATCGCCTCTATTTTAAAATCTGGCTCTTTGAACACGCAGCGCCCATTTAAAACAATTTACCTTGGCCTTCTGGGTTTGAAGCTGTTTGCCAAAATTTATGCGCCAACTCGTGTCGTGAGGCAAGTAGCAGCCAGTAGAGTGGCTGATTCTTCTCACCAGTGATGAGTCGTTGATCTATGGATGGCCATACACCGAGACTTTTCACTTGCTCCCGCCAATACTCTACTACGCGCCTTCTGCTTTCCTGTTGCGCTCCAGACGTTACTACTACTTCGCGCCAACCTGGCGCGAAAGCATCAAATGCTGAATCCTCAGATGTAAGGTTCACTGACATGTTGCGGTTCAAATCCATTGCGCTGAGGTGGATCAAAAGGTCAATTCTTTTGAGCTGTGCAAGCGCGCTTATCACTCGAAAATCCAATGCTTCAAGGCTGTAAGGGTCAATGAAAGCGAAATGTAACGCATAACCGCTGACCATCGACATCATTTTCTGCACAGCATCAACCGCACTAGCGTGGATTGAATGTACTGGTGCACCGAGCTTTCGTAGGCGCGCGGCACAAGCATTTAGCTTTATCTCGTCAATATCGGAAATGTAGATGCCTGTAAACGGGGCACCACCCTCCAGACTGGTTTTCCATGCACCCACTACACCGCCATCAATCCACTCGTTAGTGCCTCTGATACGGGATCGACCAGC
>JACREA010000179.1 GCA_016218465.1 Nitrosomonadales bacterium
ACCTTCCAGACCATGTCCGATCGCTTCATGCAGCAGGATGCCCGGCCAGCCGTTGCCCAGCACCACGGTCATGTTGCCTGCCGGAGCAGGAGCGGCGTCCAGATTGACCACCGCCTGATGAACCGCAAGCGCGGCATATTTGCGCAGCATCGAGTCGTCAAAATAATCGTAATCGAAACGCCCGCCGCCGCCAGCCGAGCCTTGCTCGCGCTTGCCGTTGCTCTCGATGATGACCGTGACCGACAGGCGCACCAGCGGGCGGATGTCGGCGTTCATCAGGCCGTCGTTGCGTGCCACCATCACCACTTCATATTCGCCCGCCAGCCCCGCCATCACCTGCACAACGCGCGGATCGAGCGCGCGCGCGTAGCCTTCGATGCGTTCCAGCAGCGCGACCTTGCCGGCATCCTTGAGGCTGGCAATCGGATCGCGGGGCAGATAAATTTCGCGCCGTGAGCCATGACGAATGACTGGCACTGTCTGGGTGCCGCCCTGCTTGGCGATCGCACGCGTGGCCTGCGCCGCGCTTTCCAGCGCTTCCATGCTGATGTCATCGGAATAGGCGAAGGCAGTTTTCTCGCCGCTCACCGCGCGCACGCCTACGCCCTGATCAATGTTGAAACTCCCGGATTTGACGATGCCCTCTTCCAGAGACCAGCTTTCGGCTCGGCTATACTGGAAGTACAAATCCGCATAGTCGAGCCGGTGTGCCATCATGCTGGCGAACACTTGCTCGATTTGGCGCGTTTCGATGTAGTTCGGCAGGAGCAGCGATTGCTGTGCAGTGGCGAAAAGCGTGTCGATAGTTTTATTTGGAGATTTGTTTTGCTGCACAGCGTTCATCAAGGTTCCTTCTTTCTCAATCACATCTGAATAAAACGCGGTGCGTCAGCGCTGGCAAGCTGGCGCGCAGGCTGGCCTGGTAAGTTGGATTCACCTCGGCAATCACCACGCCGGAGCCGCGCGGCAAGCGGTCCAGCACGCGTCCCCAGGGATCGACGATCATGCTGTTGCCGTGCGTTTCGCGCCCGTTGATATGGTATCCGCCCTGCGCGGCGGCAATCATGTAAGCAAGGTTTTCAATGGCGCGTGCGCGCACCAGAACCTCCCAGTGCATCCTGCCGGTGGTCTCGGTAAACGCGGACGGCAGCACAATGATGTCCACATCTTTCATCGCGCGGAACAGCTCCGGAAAACGCAGGTCGTAGCAAACCGCAAGGCCGATGCGCCCGAACGGGCTTTCCACCACCACGACCTGATTTCCCGGCTCTATCGTTTTCGCTTCGTGATATTTTTCATTGCCCAATTCGAGATTGAACAAATGTATCTTGTCGTAACGCGCCACTTGTTTGCCTTGTTCATCAAACACCAGGCAGGTGCTCCTTACTTTGTCCGGCACACTTGCTGCCAAAGGGATTGATCCACCCACGAGCCATATTTTGTATTGACGGGCGGTTTCACTCAGGAAATCCTGGATTGGCCCTTGTCCGGCTTGCTCGCGCACCGCGATCTTGTCCTGGTCGGTCATGCCCATAATGGCGAAGAATTCCGGCAGCACCACCAGCCGCGCACCCTGCTCCGCAGCCATCGCAATGAGCCGGCGCGCCTCGCTGAGATTGCCTGCGACATTCGGGCCGGAAGCCATCTGAATGGCGGCAACCTTGAATGCGTTGGCCTGCGCGGCAATGCGTTTTTGCGTGGAATTTTCGTCTGACATGATGCTTTTCCTTATCTGGGTTATTTGTATGGAACGGGTTCTTTCACAACTTTTACCACATTGGGTTCGTTCCATGTCCCGGTGACATTGTATTCAAACGACACCAACTTATCGAGTGGATTACCCAATGCCTTGTTGACGATGAGCGTGCCGATACCTACTGCCGGCCCGGCGGCAAAAGCGCTGATCAGCGATACACTGTCCCCCAGTGTGGGAAAAACCTTGACGCGCATATCCTGAGTTCCGCTATTCATGTCCACGCTGCCTTTCAAGGTCACCTTGGCAGCCGAACCATCCATATGAAAATCCTGGGTATTGATTACGCCGTCCTTGATCGCCGCATTGCCATTGATATTGTCGAACTGGAAACCTTCGCTGAACACATCGGTAAAATCCAGCGTGATGTGACTGGGCAAAGCCTGCAGGCTGAGGATGCTGAGCAATTTTCCGGCGCCCGGGTCCATTTTGAGAAATCGCCCTTTGCCGGTATCCAGCTTGAGTGAACCGCTCAAAGAAGCATAGTTGAATTCGTCCGGTGTGCCGGCCCATGACAGGTTTGCCGCCAGTTTTCCGCTTCCCCCTTTGACTGTATTGGGATAGCTGTAACGCGCCAGTGTTTTGCCCACATCACTGAGCTTTAGCTGCAGATTTAACCGGGTTTGCGTATTCTCTTGCTCAGTACTCCAGACACCATCCCCAGCCAGACTACCGTCAGGATTGGTGATATATAAACGGCGCATCCGCCATTCCTTGCCATCAGGGTGCCCAACCAATTCGAAGCGGCCGAATTGCTTGTCTTTTACTTGCAGATTTTCAATCACGACCTCCAGGGCGGGCAATTTGTTGGGGCGAGACATGTCTGCCTGTCCGGTTTTGGCCGGTGATACGGGCACGTCAGTTTTAACCGGCGCCGAAGATTGTTCTGGCTGTTCGTCTTTCACCAAATACAGATTGCGCAGATGCGCACTGAATTTGCTGCCCTTTTCATATCCGCGAGGCAGCCAAATTACTTCGCCGTTCAGCGCATCACTGGCTAGTTTAAAGGCCATTCCGTCGCCATGCCTGGAGGAGTCGATCTGCAGCGACTTAATGATTTGTCCATAGCCGGTGAGTTTTTCGATGTGCAGGTTTATTCCCTCAATGGGCAATAATGCCGGGCTGGTTTTTGCCGTGCCGCTTATCAGGCTATCCCAGCCTTGTATCGACAACTCCGGCAAACTGCCTGCCAGCCAAATGCCGTTTTTGCTTCTTGGAGGGATCGCTGGAAGCTTGGCTCTCGAAGGGTATTTTTTCGCCTTCGAGAAGTCCGCCAAATTGTCCATTCCACCGAAAATGACCGTGCCGCGTTTGATGGCCATCGCGCCGTTTTTATCACGCCGCTCCAAACGCGCATTAAGCAGGCTGCCCAATTGAGCCGCAATAAAATCCTGTCCATCTGCGATATCCCTCTTTTCCACCCTCAACGACACCGCCTCGTCAGCGGCCTTGGTAAAGGGTTGTGGCAGGCTGGAACTGATGCCCTGCAGACTTGAATTGATGGTAAATTGTGTTGATTTTTTCGCGGAAATAACAATGTCTGCATCCCACACAGTGCTGCCTTGCAAATAATTCAGCAGGGGGTGCGGATTGAAATTGCGCAACGCATCAACGGTGCTGGTCCCCCGCACGGTGGCATGCACCGCACCGTTTTCAACAGTCTGCACCTTGATGCTGGCCGCTCCACCAAGTATTTCTGCCGACACATTTTTGGCATGCATTCCTGACTCGGTGAACAATATCTCACCGCGCGTCTTATGCAGCAACGGCATTCCTTTACCAAGATGAATTTCGCTATCCTTCACACGAAAAGCGCCGGACACCTTCACCGGTTTCTTGCCCTGCAACGGGATATGCGCAAACAGATCAAGATGCCCATTGCTGCTGATGCGCATACCGTCGGTGAAACCATCTATGTAGCCGCGCACCGGACTCTGCTGGATGAATTGCAGAAATGTACTATTCTCGGCCGATGCTTCGCCATTTATTTCAAGCGGTAAATCACCGCTCAACATATCCGGCAGGGTGACAGTAACGTTTCGCAAAACTGCACCCAGCATGGTCGCAGATGACGACTTCACTTCCATCTTGTTGCCGCGTATCGAGAATTCACCGGCGATGTTCTCGATGCGCGGCCAATTCTTGTCAAACTCCAATACGACATCCCGCGCATGCCCGCCGATTTCAAGCAACGCATTTTTCGTTCCATCCGCCGGGAAATCGCTCAGGTTGCCCTTGATCCGGATGCGAAAATCCTCGGTATGTCCCGCCAATAGAGCGCTGTTCAGCCAATCATTGCCTGCCTTATTCAGTGCGATCAGCGGGGTATAACGTGCGGCTTTTTTGACATCTCCACGCGTCAAGCTGGCATTCAAATCCAGTGAGCGGTCCACTGCCGCTGAACACAAACGTGGCGTTGGTGGCGGTGAGCTGGCCGCTGGGGGCCTGGGTGATGACCGTATCCAGCGACGGAGCGATGATGGTCCACTGCCATTGGGCGGGGGTGGTTTCCGCGGTTCCGGCGGCGTCCAGTGCGCGAACCTGGAAGACGTGGGCACCCGCCGTGAGGCCATTTCGGGCTGCGGGACTGGTGCACCCCGCAAAGGCTTCCGCGTCCAGGGCACATTCAAAGGAGGCCACCGCCCCGCTGCCGGTGAACGTGAAGGAAGCGGTGGTCTCTGACGTTCCACTGGAAGGCCCGGCGGTGATGACGGTCTCCAATGAGTCCCCGACCATCCCGCCCCCGTCAGGGCCACCATCCAGGCCGGTGCTGCCCACGCGGATCACGCACGCACTGGTGTACAGCGTGCCAGAGAGAAGAAACAACGCCCGCCAACCCATGCCTGCCGTGTGGTTCATCCATGCCTCCGCGAGAGCGAATCGACGCGTGGGCTTGACCGTTGATTCAAAACGGGCGCGGGAAATCCGCGGTGATGGGTGTCACCATGGGAAGCGCCTCGCTGATCTGTCGTCGGCGGGGAGGGTCAG
>JACREA010000178.1 GCA_016218465.1 Nitrosomonadales bacterium
CCCGTTTAACCCGTCTGCATGCAGACGAGAACCTCAAAGCGGAGTGAACTTTAACACAAACATATCGCGCATCACCAAATCAAAAAAACAGTAAAGTTACAAACCGCTTGCACAACGCCACCTTACCATTTGACTTAACAGCACTTTTCAAATTATAGTCACCGCATGGAAAACGAACTGAATGCACTGGAAGCAAAACTCACACAGCTGATACAGATGAGTGGCAAGTTGCGTTCGGAAAATCACCAGTTGCGCCAGGAGTTAGCGCACGCTCTCAGCGGCAATCGCCAATACAGCGACAAAATTGAAGGCGCGAAAGCACGGCTGAACAAGCTGCTCATTACTCTCCCGGAAGATCAATAGTGAACGGCAAGACCAAAACTCTGGATATCAAGCTTCTCGACCGGGAATTGCGCATCGCGTGCCCCGAAGAAGAGCGCGCCGAACTGCTTGATGCAGTGGCGTATCTGGACAAAAGAATGCGCGAGATACGCGATGCCGGCAAGATTGTCAGCGTCGAGCGCATCGCCCTGATGGCAGCACTGAATATCACCCACGAACTTCTCACCACAAAAATCGGGCGCGGCGTTGACCTCTCCGACTTTAAGCGTAGAATGGACTCCATGCAGTCAGCGATTGACCAGGCATTAGCCGAACAAGATACGCTGTTCTGACAACCAGTTTTAGGTTTGTCCCCTGCGGTGTTCGTCAGGCCTATATATTCTTTGAACCAATAAGCTTTGCTTAAGGCCGTAACCTTTGATGTTGCTGTTGTGCGCGTCCCTTATGCGGATGTACCTGATGCGACTTGGAAGCGGCCCTCTTGAACCCAGGTTCAAGATGTTGGGTCAACGGCACAGGCGGGGGACTTTATTCCAGTGCGACCTTGATTACATCGGGTCGCATTTTTTATCCTGGAATAATGCGTTTAGCCACGGATTAACACGGATTGTCACGGATAAACTAAGCATGATGAAAGCTTCGCTACTCACCCGAAGATGTTCGGAATAATGAAGGCGATTCTTTGATAAACCGTGTACATCCGTGTTAATCCGTGGCTAATTGCCGTTTCTAGTTATATTGGTGTGCAATGTCCATGCGTTACTGGCTGATGAAATCCGAACCCTCTGATTGCAGCATCGACGATCTCGCCGCCATGCCCGGCCAAACCGTGGCATGGTACGGTGTGCGCAACTACCAAGCGCGCAACTTCATGCGCGACCAGATGAATGTCGGCGATGGCGTGCTGTTCTACCATTCCAACTGCAAGGAGCCGGGCATAGCCGGAATTGCCAGAGTCAGCAGTACCGCTTATCCCGATGCCATGCAATTCAAGCGAGCCAGCAGATTTTTCGATCCCAAGGCCACGCAGGAGCAACCGCGCTGGTTCAATGTGGATGTGCAACTGGTAAAAAAAATACCGCTCATCACCATCGAGGAATTGCGGCGGCATTCCGAGCTGGCGAGGATGCGCACGCTGCAGCGCGGCAATCGCCTGTCCATCACACCGCTCGATCCGGCAGAGTGGAAATTCATTACCCAGAAGCTGGTACAGAACTGACATGGAGTGGTATTTGGCTTATCTGCTTCTTGGCGCATTCGTGGGTATTTTTGCGGGCATGTTCGGCATCGGCGGCGGGGCGATACTCGTGCCGGTGTTACTGTTTCTGTTCGATGCGCAACGCTTCCCAGCTGATAATTTACTTCATCTCGCGCTCGGCACTTCGATGGCAACCATCATCTTTACCTCGCTCGCCAGCTTGCACAAACATCACCAGCACGGCGCAGTTAACTGGCGCGTAGTGCGCAATATCACTCCGGGCATTCTGATCGGCACTGCCATCGGCGCGTTGTTCGCCACCAGCGCTTCGCCTCGTTTCATGGGAATATTTTTCGCGCTGTTTGTGTATTTTGCTGCAACGCAAATCCTGCTCGACAAACGTCCGCATGCATCGCGCCAGCTTCCCGGTGCGACAGGCATGACACTGACCGGCATATTTACCGGCTGGCTGAGTAGTATGGTATCCATCGGCGGCGGCACGGTGGTGGTTCCCTTCCTGTTGTGGTGCAATGTCGCGCTCAGGAATGCGATCGGCACCTCCGCTGCAATCGGTTTTCCGGTTGCGATCGGCGGCACGGCGGGCTACGTTTTAACCGGCATGAACATATCTGCTTTGCCTGCCCACACCATCGGCTTTGTCTACCTGCCCGCATTGTTCTGGGTTGCAACCGCCAGCGTCATCACCGCGCCGCTCGGCGCGAAAGCCACGCATCGCATGAAGGTCGGCGTGCTGCGCAAACTGTTTGCCATGCTGATGATTGCATTGGCGACCAAGCTGCTGTTCAAGGTGCTGGGTTGATTTGCAGAAAGTGCGGCTCAACCTTGATGTTGAGATATACAGCGCACTAAACATCAAAAACCGTGATTAGCCACGGATACACACGGATTGTCACTGATGAAAGAGTATTGTGATAAACCCTTGATTCATCCAAAAGATGGACCACATAAAGCAAACAACCCAATCATAATCCGTGCTTATCTGTGTCTATCCGTGGCTAAACTGCTTTTCCAGCTTAATGCAATAATGCCCCATGGTTTCCGTTCAACACGAATACTCTGATTTCCAAAACATCCGCTCCTGGCTGGATGCCTTGTCGGCCACTTTTGCGCCCGCAGAAGTCGAGGTGATACGCCATGCCTGTGAATTGGCCGAACCGCTCTATGCCGGGCAAGCCGAGCTGACGGGCACACCGCTGATGCGCCACGCGCTCGGCGCAGCTTCGATCCTGGCCGATATGAATATGGATTTCGAGACTGTCGCCGCCACCATCCTGCATGCAGTGCCCGAGTATCTGGAGGACTGGGCTGAAACACTGGAAACACGTTTCGGCACCAACGTGAAGATGCTGGTCGAAGGAATTTCGCGCATGGAACAGATCCAGCAATTCAGCGAGATGCCCGGGCAGGAAACAAAGGAGAAGGACAAGGGCGACCACGCCCGGCAGATCGAAAGCTTGCGCAAAATGCTGCTGGCAATGGTGCAGGATATCCGTGTCGTGCTGATCAAGCTGGCCGAGCGCACACAGACCCTGCGTTGCCTTTCGGGCGCCGACGAAGACCAGCAGAAACTGATCGCGCAGGAGACACACACCATCTTTGCGCCGCTGGCCAACCGCCTCGGCGTGTGGCAACTCAAGTGGGAGCTGGAAGACCTTTCCGTGCGTTATCTGGAGCCGGAGCTGTACAAGAAAGTTGCGAAGCTGCTGGATGAGCGCAGGGTGGACCGCGAGCAATATATCGCCGATGTAGTGTCCCGATTGGAACAGGCGTTGAGTCAGGCGGGTATACCAGCCGAAGTGACCGGACGCCCCAAGCATATCTACAGCATCATCAACAAGATGAAACGCAAACAGGTGGAATTCAGCGAGCTATACGATGTGCGCGCGGTGCGCATACTTGTTGATGACAGCTTGGCTGATGGGATCAGGGGCTGTTATACCGCGCTCGGACTGGTGCATGAGTTGTGGCCTCCTATCGAAAGCGAATTCGACGATTACATCGCGCACCCCAAGAGCAACAATTACCGCTCGCTGCACACTGCCGTGGTCGGCCCGCGCGGTCTGGCGCTTGAAGTGCAGATACGCACCCGTGAGATGCACCAGCATTCCGAACTCGGCGTCGCCGCCCATTGGCGTTACAAGGAAGGCGGCAAGACCGACACCGGGTTCGACGAAAAGATCGCCTGGCTGCGCCAGATACTGGAATGGAAAGAAGAGTTGGCGGGCAGGGGCGAGTTGCAGGAGCAATTCAAAAATGAATTGTTCCACGACCAGGTCTACGTGCTTACCCCACAGGGCAAAGTGATCGATTTACCCAAGGGCGCGACCCCGGTGGATTTCGCCTACGCGCTGCACACCGATCTGGGGCATCGCACGCGCGGCGCGAAGGTAGAC
>JACREA010000180.1 GCA_016218465.1 Nitrosomonadales bacterium
ATCCAGGCCAGTGTGTTCGGCCATCACGGGACGGTGACGACCGGCAAGCTTACTGTCGGCAACGGCGTGACCGCCCGTGTGGATGCCGCAGCGCGCTACCGCACGATGCGCAACCACTCGGCGACGCACCTGATGCACAAGGCTTTGCGTGAGGTGTTGGGGGCACATGTGCAGCAGAAGGGGTCGCAGGTGGATGCGGAGAAGACGCGCTTTGACTTTGCGCATACCCAGCCGTTGAGCGACGCGGAAATCCTCAGGGTGGAAAGCATCGTGAATGCAGAGATACTCGCCAATGCTGAATGCCGGGCGCGCGTGATGTCCATCGAGGACGCGCAGAAGACCGGCGCGACGATGCTGTTCGGCGAAAAATATGGCGACGAAGTGCGCGTGCTGGCCATCGGCTCCTCGCGCGAGTTGTGCGGCGGCACGCATGTGAAGCGCACCGGAGATATCGGTCAGTTCAAGATCGTCGGGGAGAGTGGTGTGGCGGCAGGCGTGCGGCGCGTGGAGGCGGTCACCGGAGACGTGGAGTTTGATTTTGTTCAAGGCGTTTTCGCTGAATTGTCTGAAGCCGCTGCAATGCTAAAAGTTCCAAAGTGGGGAGGCATGATTCCTATGTCTATTGGAAATCTCCAAGAGGCATATCGGATTCTAGAGAAGGAAAATGCCGCGCTGAAATCGAAACTCGCTTCCGCGCAGGGCGACGAGATGTTGAATCAGGCTGTGGACATCAACGGCGTGAAGGTGCTGGCGGCAATACTGGACGGCGCGGATGCAGCGGTATTGCGCGAAACGCTCGACAAGCTCAAGGATAAACTCAAATCGGCCACTATTGTGCTGGCCGCAGTGGACGGTGATAAGATAAGTCTAATTGCAGGTGTGACTCCCGATCTGACTTCGAAAATCAAGGCCGGGGAGCTGGTGAACATGGTTGCGCAACAGGTCGGTGGTAAAGGTGGGGGTAGGCCGGACATGGCGATGGCAGGCGGTACACAGCCGGAAAATCTGGCCAATGCGCTTGCTTCGGTTTCAGATTGGGTCAGGTCTCGCACATAAGGAGCGATACAGATGGAATCAACCCGTTATGGTGTCTTGTTGGTCGAAGACGATCCGTTGGTAATTGATATGGCGCGCAATGCCGCTGCTGAATTTTGTCACGAGCTGGATTTGACCGTGTTGGAGGGTGTCGATGCAGCGCTGGATTGGCTGAAAGGCGGCGCTGCGAACAAAGAACAATTGCCGCATATTATTTTGATGGACCTGAAGTTGCCGAAACTGGACGGTTTGGGGCTGCTGCGCACGATGCGCAATTTTCCGGCCATGCAAGATATCCCGATCGTTGTGTTTTCCCCGGAACACACCCAGGCTGACGTGTTGATGAGTTATCAGGTCGGCGCGAACAGTTTTGTGGCAAAACCGGCTGACCAGGAGCAGTTCAGTGAGTTATTCCGCGAGCAGCTGGCATACTGGATGCGCCCGAATCATAGCAAAATGCCTGTCGATGAGATGGGTGATGCTGCTGGGCGGATTTGAGCGTTACCGCCTGCAGCTGGACAACATGGTCTGTTGCTCGGGCCGCTGTTATTCGCTTTAAAACGGCAGCTGCAAGTGTGGCGCTGACTGATGAAATATTCTGCGGAAATCGTTCTGGATACGCTGTAAAGCGTCCGTAGTGTCTGCCTCAAAGCGCAATACGATCACCGGCGTGGTGTTGCTGGGGCGAGCCAACCCGAATCCATCGGCATACTCTACCCGTAGCCCGTCCAGCGTGATGACCTCTTTCGCATCGGCAAATTTCGCAGTTCGTTGCAGTTGCGCAAGCAGCGCGTGATTTTCCCCCTCGGCGGTGTGGATGTGCAGCTCCGGAGTGCAGACTGCATCCGGCAAGGCGTTTAGCGTGGCGCTCGGGTTTTCCACCTTGCTGAGGATTTCCAGCAGGCGCGCACCGCTGTATAGCCCATCATCAAAGCCATACCAGCGTTCCTTGAAGAACATGTGACCGCTCATTTCGCCGGCCAGCAGCGCGCCGGTTTCCTTCATCTTGGCCTTGACCAGCGAATGTCCGGTTTTCCAGAGCGTCGGCTTGCCGCCGCGCTTGCGTATCCAGCCGAACAGGTTGCGCGTGGATTTCACGTCGAAGATGATCTCCGCGCCGGGATTGCGGCTCAGAACGTCGGCGGCGAACAGCATCAACTGGCGATCCGGATAGATGATCTTGCCGTCCTTGGTGACCACTCCGAGCCGGTCACCGTCGCCGTCGAATGCAAGCCCAAGCTCGCTGTCGTTGTCGTGCAACGCGGCGATCAGGTCTTCGAGGTTGTGCGGGTCGGACGGGTCGGGATGGTGTTTGGGGAAATGCCCGTCCACTTCGCAATACATTTCCTCGACCTTGCAGCCAAGCTGGCGGTACAGGTCGGCCACGTAAGCGCCCGCTACCCCGTTGCCGCAGTCCACGGTGATGCGCATCGGTCGCGCCAGTTTGATATCGGAGACGATGCGCGCGATGTAATCCGCGCTGATGTCGCGTCGCACATAGCTGCCGGAGCCGTGCGTCAGGTCATCCTGTTCGATGCGCGCGCGCAGTTTCTGGATTGTCTCACCGGATAATGTCTCTCCGGCCAGCACCATTTTCAGGCCGTTGTAATCCGGCGGGTTGTGGCTGCCGGTCAGCATCACCGCGCAGTTGGTGTGCAACTGGTATGCGGCGAAATACACCATCGGCGTCGCGACTAGGCCTACGTCGATCACATCGGTGCCGCTTTTCTGGATGCCGCGCGCCTTTTCGGCGATCAGTTCCGGGCCGGACAATCTTCCGTCGCGGCCAATCGCAATCGTGTGCTGTCCGCGCGCCATTGCTTCCGAGCCGAGTGCATGACCGATAGCCTCCACCACTTCGGCTGTCAGCGCTCTGCCTACGATGCCGCGGATGTCATAAGCCTTGAAGATTTCTTTCGGTGGATGTTTCAGCATCGTGTGTTTTGCCTTAAAGGAGAGGGGTTAACCTGTTCCAGACCATGTCCGGGGTAAGTTGCATCATGCAGTTGAAATGCACGAGCGGGCACACGCGTTCGAAGCACGGGATGCACTCGATATCGAGTTTGATGACCTGTGCCTGTGCGGACAGCGGTGGGGTGAACTGCGGGCTGCTGGAACCGAACAGCGCCAGCATCGGCCGGTCCAGCGCTGCGGCAAGGTGCATCAGGCCGGAGTCGTTGCTGATGACCAGCTTCGCACTGGCCAGCAGCGCAATGGCATCGTCCAGGTCGGTGCGTCCGCACAAGTTAATGCAATGCGAGCCGGCAAGTTCGTTAATTTCATCAGCGGCATGCTTATCCTTGCCGGAGCCGATCAACCATACCGCGTAGCCGTGTTGCTGCAGACGTTGCGCGACGTTTGCATAATATGCTGCCGGCCAGCGCTTGGCTGGGCCGTACTCGGCGCCGGGGCAGAATACCGCGACGGGTTGATCCAGCGTCAGATTAAGCTTGCGCAGGGCAGCGTTGCGCTGCGCCTCGCTAATTGCCAGCTTCGGGTTTGCCAGAGGGCGCGGAATATCGCTTTGCGCATCCTCGGCGAGTTGCGCGAAGCGTTCCACCATCAGCGGCAATTTCTGTTTGTCGAGCTTGCGCGCATCGTTGAGCAGGAGGTAACGCGACTCGCCGACAAAGCCGGTGCGTAACGGGATATGCGCGAAGAACGGTACGAGCGCTGATTTCCATGAATTGGGTAGCACGATGGCCCGGTCGTAACGCGCGGTACGCAGTTGTTTGCCGAGCCGGTAGCGCGCCGCCAGTTGCAGTGCGCCGTGCGGGAACGGGTTGATGATGACTTCATGCACTTCCGGCATCTGACGCAACAATTTCTCCGTCCACGGCGGTGCCATCACATCGATGCGGCAACCGGGATGGCGTTGTCCGAGGCGCGTCAGCATCGGCTGCATCAGCATGCAGTCGCCTACCCAGCTCGGGCCGATGATGAGGATTTTGGTCATGGGGTCAGATCGGAGCTTGGGTGATGCAAAGCGATACCAAACGGTTCGATCAGTGATGCGGCTTCGGTAGCTCGCCCTTGAAATGATAAAGCGTGCTGCAATACGGGCAACGCGCTTCGCCGCCGTGATCAAGTGGAATGGACACTTTCGGGTGGGCGTTCCACAAACTCATGCTCGGCATCGGGCAGGACAACGGCAAATCGTCAGCGGTTACCTCGATATAACGCTGAATGATGTCTTGCCGGTGCCGGGACAAAAGTTTTTCGTCTACGCTCACGATATTCTCCTAAATATGGCTCAGCCAGCCGCTGTGCTGCGGGTGTTTGCCCGCTACGCAATCAAAAAAAGCCTGTTGCAATTTGGTGGTAATTGGGCCGCGCGAACCGCTGCCGATGGTACGGCGATCGAGTTCGCGGATCGGAGTAACTTCTGCTGCCGTACCGGTGAAAAAAGCTTCCTCGGCACAATAAATTTCGTCGCGTGTAATGCGCTTCCCGATAACTTCGATGCACATTTCCCTGGCGAGCGTGATAACGGAATCGCGCGTGATGCCTTCCAGGCAGGAGGTCAGGTCGGGCGTGTACAGTTTGCCTTTCTTGACGATGAAAATATTTTCACCTGCGCCTTCTGCGACATAGCCGTCCACATCCAGGAGCAAGGCTTCGTCATAGTTATCGTTAGCGGCTTCATGATGCGCCAGAATCGAGTTGGAGTAGGTTGTTACCGATTTGGCGCGGCACATGTTCACATTGACATGATGGCGGGTAAAGCTGGAAGTCTTGACCCGGATACCTTTTTGCATGCCGTCGTCACCCAGATATGCGCCCCATGGCCATGCGGCAATGGCGACATGAGTGGAAAGTGTTGTCGCAGCGATGCCCATCGCCTCGGAGCCGTAAAACGCAATCGGGCGGATGTAACAGGATTCCAGTTTGTTGGCACGTACTACTTCGCGATGTGCATCGAGGATGGTCGCCTTGTCGTACGGCATCTTCATCTGGAAGATGTGCGCAGAATTGAACAGCCTGTCAGTATGCTCCTGCAAACGAAAGATCGCCGTTCCCTTGGCGGTCTTGTAGGCGCGCAGGCCTTCAAACACGCCCATGCCGTAATGTAGCGTGTGGGTCAGCACATGGGTAGTGGCATTGCGCCAGGGAACAAGCTTGCCGTCATACCAGATAAAGCCGTCGCGGTCGGACATCGACATAATGGGATTCCTTTGAAGATGGTCAATTGCAAAGCGCGGATTCTAACGCTTTCCAGCCGACTTATGAAGAAGCAGCGTTAAATTACCCGGACTATTCGGCGCATTTCATTTAGGGCTAATTTTTTCGACTAATTCGGGTATGATAACAGCCTGAGTAAAATCAATAGTTAAGAGATTAATTCTTAACGATACTTATTGAAAAACCAAAATGATAATTCTTCCCGAAGAGACAACATATAAGCAAGAGGACAAATTACGCAGGGATTTGTTGATCTTTGCTTGTGCCTTCATGAATCTGGCGGTGGTGTTGTGGCTTGCTATTTACTGGGTTATGGGATTGCATTTTTCAGCCAATGTCCCCCTGATTTACCAGTTGGTTTCTGTCGCTTCGTTGGTGCACTTTCTTAAAACCAGGAGATTTGAAGTATTCCGCTTCGTGCAGCTAAGTTTATTCCTGTTTGTTCCGTTCATCATGCAATGGAGCATCGGCAGTGCGGTCACTTCCAGCGGCGTGATGCTATGGGCGTTGCTCGCACCTATAGGTGCGCTGGTGGTTTCAGGCTGGCGCGACTCCATTCCCTGGTTTATCGCTTACATCGTGATGACGGTGGTATCCGGATTCTTCGATTACTATCTTGGTTCTGCTGGCGATACCGGATTGTCGATGAAAACTATCGGTTTCTTTTTCGCGCTCAATTTTGCCGCAATGTCTTCTATCCTGTATTTTTTGGTGCGCTACTTCGTCGTTGAGATGGATAACATCAAAAACCAGCTCGATCAGCAGCATCAACTATTGGCCGAAGAGCAAAAAAATTCCGAGCGAGTGCTGCTTAACGTGCTGCCGAACAGCATTGCTCAACGGCTGAAAAATAAGGCCGGATTAATCGCAGATGGGCATGCGGATGTGACGGTGATGTTTGCTGATCTGGTGAATTTCACCCAGCTGACGGAATCGCTATCGCCTGAGCAAATGGTGGGCTTGTTGAATACCATCTTTTCCATTTTCGATAATTTATGTGAAGAACATGGCGTGGAAAAGATCAAGACGATAGGTGATGCCTATATGGTGGTGGGGGGGTTAAATCGCGATAATGTCAATTACACCAGTGATATTGCGGACCTGGCTCTGGAAATGCGCCAGGTTGTAAATTCGCACCCGGATTTATCCAGATTCAAGTTGGGTATACACACCGGAATCGCCACAGGCCCCGTGGTTGCCGGCGTTATTGGCACCAAACGTTTCATCTACGATTTGTGGGGTGACACGGTGAACGTTGCCAGTCGATTGACCGATGAGGCGGTGCAGGATGTGATTCAGGTGGACAGGATGACCTATAACCGGATCAGGCATGAATACGCCTTCGAGCCGCCTGCCACAGTACACGTCAAAGGCAAAGGAGAGATGGTCATGTACCGCCTCACCGCGCGGTTGGGTGATAACAAGCGTCAATCCAACTTCTCTGGAAGCGCCAGCTCTAATCCTTTCCAAAGCGTTTCCGGGCAGCTTTCCTCATAACATCCTTACAGTTGGAATGCTTGACTCTATCCGTTCCAATGCTTCAAATCCGATTGCCTGCTAGGCCGTTCCCTCCAGCACTTCCATCAAGCTGCGGTGCAACTGGCTGGGGGAGACAGGCTTGTGAAGCAGAGGTATTCCGCTGGCCTGTGCTTCGCGCAGCCGTTCGGGAGCGGTGTCACCGGTAATCAGCAGGGCTGGAAAAGTGCTCCCCAACAGGGAGCGCAAGGCAGCAATGGCTTCTTCCCCGGTGCGCTGCTCGCGCAGGCGGTAATCGCTGACCACCACGTCCGGCGTACGAATGCGTGCCATTGCCAGCGCCTCTTCAATGGATTCAACCGCATCGCATTCACATCCCCAATTGCGCAGCAAATGGAGCATGGCCGCGCGCACTGATTCATCGTCGTCAATCACCAGCACCCGAACGTTGAGCGTTCCGGTATTGACGCGTGCCACGGCAGGTCCATTGACAGGCAAGATCGCAGTAGCGATTGGCAATGTCAGCCGGAAAACGCTGCCGCGTTGCGGTGTGGAAACCAATGACAAGCCATGATTCAGCGTACGAGCCAATCCGTCTACGATCGCCAGTCCAAGACCCAGCCCTTTGCGTGAATCACGCTCAGGATTACCCAGTTGATGAAATTCCCGGAACACTTCCTGCTGGTGTGCCGGCTCGATGCCGATGCCTGTGTCCCACACTTCCAATACAGCCTGGTTGCCGCGCCGCCGGCAGGCTACCAGCACGCCACCGTGTTCGGTGTAGCGAATCGCGTTTGACACCAGGTTGCGCAGGATCAATTCCACCAGCATCGGGTCGGACTGCGCCGCCAGACCGGTCTCTCGCGAACGGTATACCAGGCCCCTCGCATCGGCCTGCGGTGCGAATTCGTTTTCTATCTTGTTAAACAAAGGCTGCAATAAAAATGGTTGTACTTGCGGCTTGACTACGCCTGCTTCGATGCGCGAAAAATCGAGTAGTGTATTGAGCATCTCCCCGGAAGCGTCCAAAGCGGTGCGCGCGCTGGAGAGCAGAACGCGCTGGTACGGGGTAAGTTCAGTGCG
>JACREA010000006.1 GCA_016218465.1 Nitrosomonadales bacterium
CGAAGGCATCAGCATCAAGCACGACATCTCCGTGCCGGTCAGCCGCGTGGCGGAATTCGTCGCGCGCGCCGATGCCGCATTGCATGCCGCATACCCCGGCGTACGCATCGTGACGTTCGGGCACATGGGCGATGGCAATATCCACTACAACGTCTCGATGCAGGATGCAGGACAGAACGAAATCTTCATCGCACAACAGGAAGGGGCGGTGAACAAACTGGTTTATCAAACGGTGCGAGAACTGGGCGGCAGCATCAGCGCAGAGCACGGCCTGGGACAACTCAAGCGCGATACTATCCGCGAATACAAAGACCCGCTGGAAATGGAGCTGATGCGCAATATCAAGCAGACCCTCGATCCGCATGGGCTGATGAATCCCGGCAAGGTGTTGTAGGAGCGGGGCGTGCCTGTCCTGAGCCTGTCGAAGCGGCCCGCGAACAAAAAACAATCGCGGGCATGGCCCGCTCCTACAGGGATAGATGGCGTTTCAATACCAGTATCTATTACGCAATGCAATGCAAAAAGGAGACGCACATGGCAGCTCAACCTGAAATTACCAACATGGCATTATTTTGCGATTTCGAAAACGTCGCATTGGGTGTACGCGACGCCAAGTACGCGCAGTTCGACATCAAGAAAGTGCTGGAGCGCCTGCTGCTCAAGGGCAGCATCGTCGTCAAGAAGGCCTATTGCGACTGGGAACGCTACAAGGAATTCAAGGCTACGATGCACGAAGCGGCCTTCGAATTAATTGAAATCCCGCACGTGCGCCAATCGGGCAAGAACTCGGCCGACATCCGCATGGTCGTGGACGCGCTCGACCTCTGCTACACCAAAGCCCATGTGGACACCTTCGTCATCATCAGCGGTGATTCGGATTTCTCGCCGCTGGTCTCGAAGCTGCGCGAGAACAACAAGTACGTGATCGGCATCGGCGTGAAAGACTCGACGTCGGATTTGCTGAGCGCCAATTGCGACGAGTTTATTTTTTACGACGACTTGGTACGCGCGCAGGAAGCGAAACAAAAACGCGCAGAGAAAAATACTCCGGTAAAGGCCGCAACAAGCAAGGTCAAGCAGACGTCCGCAAAGAATGAAGACGACAAGCGCCAAGAGGCGCTCGACTTCATCGTCGAGACCGTTGAGGCATTGATCGCCGAACGCGGTTCTGATGAAAAAATCTGGGGCTCGATGGTCAAGACGACCATGCAGCGCCGCAAGCCGGGCTTTACCGAATCCTCCTACGGCTACCGCTCGTTCAAGGAGTTGGTCGAGGACGCGCAGAAACACAGGTTGCTGATGGTGGTGCGCGATGAAAAGTCGGGGCAGTACACGATACGGTTGCCTGCGGCGGATTGATGTATAGTATCAAATAAGATACTATACATCCATGAACAAGCGAGCCAAATTACTCGATACCATGCGCAACAATCCGCGCGATTGGCGCATCGAGGACTTGTTGGTTGTTGCAAAACAATTTGGCATCGAATGTCGGAACAGGGGCGGTAGCCATTATGCGTTTGGTTTCCAAAGTGTGGAAATGGATGTTACCGTGCCTGCGCATCGCCCTATCAAACCAGTATATATCCGCCAGTTCCTGCTGCTGGTGGACACAGTGAAGGAGTTAAAGCAATGACCACTGCGACCGTCAGAAAAATTAAAACCGTTAAACCGCCTTTCCCCTTCGAGGCTTATTCACACGTTATCAGTCAGCTTCCGAAAGAAGACGGCGGTGGATTCCTGATCACATTCCCCGACCTTCCTGGTTGCATGTCAGATGGGGCAACCGAGGCAGAGGCGGTTGTCAATGGAAGGGATGCCTTCAAGGCATGGGTGTCCGCACGTAAAGATTTCGGCAAAGAGATTCCAGAACCGTTCTATCGCCCGGACACCGTGCCGGAAGTATCCGGCAAGTTCGTCACGCGCCTGCCCAAATCCGTTCATGCCAAATTGGCGGAACGCGCCAAGACAGAGGGGGTTAGCTTGAATACGTTGGTGTTGGCATTGGTGGCAGAGGGGCTTGGGCGGCGTGCTGCCTAGAAATCAAGTCGGCTCCGGTATCTCATACCTCGGTGCAACATACGGGCTGATAAGACTGTGTGCACTATAAACAATTCGAACACGCCCCCTTTAATCCTACTCGCGAGCTGTTTGCGATTCTGGAAATATCGCTGTAGATGCCAGTTCAGGAATTCGCTCCCATTGTAGTTCCGGCATAGCCTGAAGGTTAACAGTGAGGACAATGATGGGAATACGCCGCTTTCATTGTCTAAATCAGGTGAAATGACAAAGCTGCTTACTGAAAAGGGAGCCAAATTCCCAGCCCGAAACTGCTAAGGAATACTACGCGGAATATCAGAATTGGAAGCAAATTTATGTTGTTGAAATGGAGCGTCAAGAACAAGCAAGATTGGAGAAGGAAAGGCAAGATAAAGCCGATCGAAAGGAATTCTGGAAAGGTGCACTCTGAATAAGTCCGTTCGCCCTGAGCCTGTCGAAGGGTGTCTCACTTAACCTGTTGATCTGATTAAACCCTCCATTCATGGTTCGACAGGCTCACTACGAACGGAGGGCTTAATCAGAGCTTCCTTAGCACGGTAGGATGTGGTGAGGTACGAACAGCATGCCTACGGCATTTGTTTCAGGCCATTTATCCATATCAATCGCGGAATGGCGAGATGATATAATTCGCGCCTCTCTAACGGGCTGGCGATGATGCCAGCCCTGACAGTTAAACTTGCTGCCCGTTTCCCCTCTCCCCAACCCTCTGGGTGGAACAACTAGCCATTCGACTAGGCTGCAAACAACCGCAGCCAAGTCGCTGGTTATCCCACGAGGAGGAGAAGGGACAAACGAATCGCTGCGCGAATTTTACGATTACTGGTGCCGTTTCATGTCTGCTGTGTTGAATTTCAAATCCCATTTGTCCGAATTGTTCGCGCAGGCTTTGCG
>JACREA010000181.1 GCA_016218465.1 Nitrosomonadales bacterium
GAGCGTTTCGATCTCTTCTCCGCCTCGCCCGAAAATAAACGGGTCGCCGCCCTTGAGGCGCAACACGCGCTTACCTTCCTTGGCAAGCCGTACCAGCAGTTCGTTAATCTCTTCCTGACGCAGGGTGTGATCGGCGCGCTTCTTGCCGACAAAGATGCGCTGCGCTTCGCGCCGCGCCATCTCGACGATGGGTTTGGCTACCAGATTGTCGTACACCACTACATCGGCCTTCTGCATCAGGCGCAACGCACGGAAAGTCAGCAGGTCGGGATCGCCGGGACCCGCGCCAACCAGATACACTTCGCCGCGCCGGATGTTGTCCTCGTTCTCCAGCATCTGTTGCAGCATCGCTTCCGCACTATCCTCGTCACCGGCCAGCACCTTTTCGGCGACCATGCCTTCCAGCGCGTCCTCCCAGAAGATACGGCGTTTCGCCGGATTGGTGATGTGCCGTTTGGCGAGTTCTCGGAAGCGTTCGGCAAAAGCGGCCAGACGGCTGTAGCTATGCGGGATGATGGCTTCCAGCTTGCCGCGCATCATGCGCGTCAACACCGGCGACGCGCCGCCGCTGGAGAATGCTACCATCAATGGCGAACGGTCGAGGATGGCAGGCATGATAAAACTGCACAATCCGGGATCGTCAACCACGTTCACCGGGATATTGCGTGCATGCGCCAGCTCAGAAACTTGAAGATTGACCGCCCGGTTATTGGTTGCCGCAATGGCCAGTGTTACACCTTCGAGATGCTGCGCTTCGAAACGTGCAACGATGGTCTCAACACGCGGGAGCTTGGACAGTGCAGGCTCAATTTGCGGCGCGACCACGCGCACTCTCGCCCCTGCTTCCAGCAACACACTCACCTTGCGCTTGGCGACCTCGCCTCCGCCGACTACGAGACAAAGCTTGTCTTTTATATTCAGGAAAATTGGCAGGAAATTCATGTAAAACCTTATCTTAAGGAATCTCGGTTGCGTGTTGCCAACCGGCAGCTTGTAGCTCCATTTCGTAGAGACTATACCGCCGCACTCATCTGTTCTCTGGATTGTCCGGCTTTGACACGCTGAATAAAAGCAACGAAGCGGGTGGCCCAGTAGCAACTGCCGATGGTGCGCAGGTGCGTGTAAGAGGCCAGCAGGTTGTGTAGCACGAGTCCGTCGCGTGCTCCATCAATACCGTATCCGCGCGCTACATGATATGCGAAGCGGGAGTCTTTCGGAAGATTTTCCAGGCTTGAATAATGGAACTCATGCGCAAAAATTATTGATTGCTTTTGCGAGTTTTTGTCTTGCGACAAAATACCTGCTTGCCCCACTTCTCGTTCGCTTCCTCGCCCGCTTGCGGGATAACCAGCGACTTGCCCGCTTGCGGACTTAGTCGAATGGCTAGTTGTTTCACCAGAGGATTGAGGAGAGGGTTTCGTGAGTGCGTTGGGGCGCGGCCACGGATGTGCTTCGTCTTCCTGCAAATGCACGTAGCCGCGACCGATGGGTTTGTCGTGCATCTTCACATCGCCGGGGATCGCGCCAACCATCTGATATGTGCGCCCCTGATATTCGATACTTCGCGACAGATACATAAGCCCGCCGCATTCGGCATAGGCAGGCATGCCGTTCTCGATGGCATATTTGATCTGCGTGCGTAGTGTGCTGTTGGCTTCCAGCTCAGTGGCGCATGTTTCCGGAAAACCGCCGCCGATGTATAGCGCATCCACTTCCGGCAGGTGTGCATCGCGCAATGCATCGAACGGCATCAGCTCCGCCCCCGCTGCTTCCAGCGCGTCGAGATCGTCCGCATAGTAGAAACCGAAAGCGCGGTCGCGCGCAATGCCGATGCGTACTTTTTCGCCGATAGGCAGCGGACTCACTTCAGCTTTGTGCGGTACATTCAGCGGAGCTTTTTGCGACAGCGTGAGTAGCTTCTCGAGATCGACCTGTTCCGCGATGGCCTCGCCGATCTGTTTGATCTTGGCGGTGGCGACATGCGATTCGTTGCTGGGCATCAGGCCGAGATGTCGTTCGACGATGCTGAGCCGCTCGTCGTGATGGATCGCGCCGATTACCGGCACATCGGTGTAATGTTCGATGACCTCGCGCAACTTGGCTTCATGCCGGCTGCCGCCAAGGTTATTGAGGATCACGCCGGCAATGTCGATATCGCGGTCGAAGGCCTGATAGCCGAGGATCAACGGCGCGATGCCGCGCGTCATGCCGCGTGCATCGATCACCAGAAATACCGGCAGGTCGAGCAATTTCGCCAGTGCGGCATTGCTGTTGCTGCCGTCCAGCGCAAGTCCGTCGTAAAGCCCCTTGTTTCCCTCGACCAGATTCACTTCCGCGCTGTGGCGCGCGAAGGTGGCGACAATATCGTCGCGTTCCATCAGGTACAGATCGAGGTTTCGGCAGGCATGCCCTGCGGCCCCATTTCCAGATGCCAAGCTGAGCCACATCGGGTCGATGTAATCGGGACCCTTCTTGAATGGCTGAACGATTTTGCCTTGCGCTTTCAGCGCAGCGCACAAACCGATACTGACCATCGTCTTACCCGATGACTTGTGCGCTGCCGAAATCAGCATACGGTTCATGGCAGCCTCCAGACAGAATTAATCGGCAATATGCGGTTTGTCTTGCGGCATGAAATTCAGCACGTACGCGCTGACGGTGGTGATGACAAAGGCAATAGCCAAACCGCCAAAGCCCAGCAGGAATTCATACAGCGATGGATGGTATGTAGCAATCTGTCCATCGGCGAAGCTGCTGCTGACCTGGTAGCCCGGGAAGATGTTGAGCGGATAGGCCTGTCCGCCGATGACGAACACATACAGGAACGCGAAGCCACCCAGAATAACCAGCATGGAAGCTGCGACCGTGTATCTGGTATTGGCCGTCTTCGGATAATAGATGAGCAGCAACGGCAGGATATTGCCAAGCAA
>JACREA010000183.1 GCA_016218465.1 Nitrosomonadales bacterium
AAACCCGGCTCCATCACCCCGCACACCAAGTTCACCGCCGAGATCTACGTGCTGGGCAAGGACGAAGGCGGGCGCCATACACCGTTCTTCCAGGGGTACCGTCCGCAGTTCTACTTCCGCACCACCGATGTGACCGGCGCGGTTGAGCTGCCGGCAGGCACTGAAATGGTCATGCCCGGCGACAACGTCAGCATTACCGTCAACCTGATCAACCCGATTGCGATGGAAGAAGGATTGCGCTTTGCGATTCGCGAAGGCGGACGTACCGTCGGCGCGGGCGTGGTTGCAAAGATTATCGAGTAAGGAGATGAGAAGGGTGAAGGGGTAAGAGGGAAGGGTTTAACCCCTTTACCCTTCTCTCTTCTCCCTTCCCGAGTTTAGGCCAGTAGCTCAATTGGTAGAGTATCGGTCTCCAAAACCGAGGGTTGGGGGTTCGAGACCCTCCTGGCCTGCCAGAAAAGCATGTAACAGTTAACCGGAATAATCGCGCATGGCAGACAAAATCAAGTTTTTCGTTGCATTTCTGTTGGCGGCAGCAGGCATCGCGGGCTTCTACTACTTGCACGATAGTGCGGCAGTGCTAAGACTGGCTTCGTTGCTGGCTGGTTTGTTGCTGGCTACAGGTGTTGCGTGGACCAGCGAATCGGGTAAGCGTTTCTTTGCATTTGGCAAGGATTCTGTTGCCGAGGCGAAGCGAGTGGTTTGGCCGACGCGCAAGGAAACGATGCAAACTACCGGTGTGGTGATTTTGTTTGCTATTGTCATGGCGTTGTTTTTGTGGGCGGTGGATGCCAGTCTGATGGTGATAGTGAATAATCTGATGGGGCGGGGTGATTAATGGCCATGCATTGGTATGTTGTCCATACGTACTCGCAATTTGAAAAAAGCGTGCAGCGTGCATTGACCGAGCGTATTCAGCGCGAGGGTATGCAGGATAAGTTTGGCCAAATTCTGGTTCCGGTCGAAGAGGTTGTGGAGCTGAAGTCCGGGCAAAAGAGCATTACTGAGCGCAAGTTTTTCCCCGGTTACGTGTTGGTCGAGATGGAAATGACTGATGAGACCTGGCACTTGGTGAAGAGCACTCCCAAGGTAACCGGTTTCCTGGGTGGATCGGCGATGAAGCCGACACCGATCAGTGAAAAGGAAGTGCAGAATATCATGCAGCAAATGCAGGCGGGCGTTGAAAAACCGAGGCCAAAAGTGCTGTTTGAGGTGGGTGAGTTGGTGCGTGTTAAAGAAGGACCATTCACTGATTTCAATGGGTCGGTTGAAGATGTTAACTACGACAAGAATAAAATTCGCGTGGCGGTGACCATCTTCGGTCGCTCGACACCGGTAGAGCTGGATTTCGGCCAAGTCGAAAAGGCTTAAAGAGGGGAATGGTTAAGGGAGAAGGGAGAAGGGGGCGGTTCTGTAGTTACCCTTCACTCTTCCCTCTTCTCCCTTCCCGGTTTTAAACGGGGAGCGTATCGGAGTAACAGCGGTATGCGTTTTACCCACTGAAAAGGAGTAGTAACGTGGCAAAAAAAGTTGTCGGTTATATCAAGTTGCAAGTGCCTGCGGGCAAGGCAAATCCAAGCCCACCAATTGGCCCGGCATTGGGTCAGCGCGGATTGAACATCATGGAGTTCTGCAAAGCGTTTAACGCGCAAACTCAGGGTGTCGAACCAGGCCTGCCAATCCCGGTGGTAATCACCGCTTTTGCGGACAAGAGCTTCACCTTTATTATGAAGACCCCGCCAGCAACCATTCTTATCAAGAAGGCTGCTGGTGTGCAAAAGGGCAGTAAAACACCGCACACCGACAAGGTGGGCAAACTGACCCGCAAGCAAGCGGAAGAAATCGCAAAAGCCAAAATGCCGGATCTGACCGCCGCTGATATGGACGCCGCTGTGCGCACCATCGCAGGCAGCGCGCGCAGCATGGGTATCACCGTGGAGGGCGTATAACATGTCGAAACGTTATAAAGCAATTGCAGCCAAGGTTGATCGCAATAAATTTTATCCCTTGAATGATGCGTTGAAGCTGGTTAAAGAAAATGCCGGGGCCAAGTTTGATGAGTCTATCGATATTGCGATAAACCTCGGCATTGATGCCAAAAAATCTGACCAACTGGTGCGCGGTTCCGTGGTGTTGCCCAAAGGCACCGGCAAAATCGTGCGTGTGGCAGTATTTGCGCAGGGCGCGAAGGCCGAAGAGGCGAAGGCTGCCGGTGCTGACATTATTGGCTTCGAAGATTTGGCTGAATCCATCAAGGGGGGCAACCTGAACTTCGACGTGCTGATTGCCAGTCCGGATGCGATGCGTCTGGTTGGGCAGTTGGGCCAAATTCTCGGTCCGCGCTGCTTGATGCCTAACCCCAAAGTAGGCACGGTGTCCGCCGATGTGGCGGGCGCGGTGAAGAATGCCAAGGCCGGTCAGGTGCAGTACCGTACCGACAAGAACGGTATTGTGCAGTGCACCATCGGTCGTGCTTCGTTCGCGCCGGAAGCGTTGCGCGAAAATCTACTGGCGTTGGTTGACGCGCTGAACAAGGCCAAGCCTGCGGCATCCAAGGGGGTGTACCTGAAAAAGGTATCCATCTCGAGCACCATGGGGGCCGGTATCCGCGTCGAGCAGGCCAGCCTGACAGCGTAAGTGTTTTGAATTTGGCGGCAAGGCGCAAGTCTTGCTGCCTTTGATCTTTGGACTGCTGGCGTGCTGGCAGCATCAAAGACCGTAGGTGTCGAAGGAGTTGTTGGCCGGAGACTTAATTGGCGGAGCGATCCGTCTGCCCACGTAGATGGTGTGCCCGCGAGCAGGATTTTTTTTCCTGATTCAAGGTCGCTGTTGTAAACGATGGAATGTGCGCAAGCGCATTCCGGAAAATGGAGGAAGACTTGAGTCTCAATCTGCAAGAAAAACAGGCAGTGGTCACGGAAGTCAGTGCACAGGTTGCGCAGGCCCAGACCATCGTCTTGGCAGAGTACCGTGGCATCCAGGTCGGCGACATCACCAAACTGCGCGCCAACGCACGCAAGTCTGGGGTGTATTTCCACGTGTTGAAGAACACGCTGGCGCGTCGTGCGGTGCAGGGTACCCCGTTCGAATCATTGGCTGACAAGATGGTCGGACCGTTGGTGTACAGCATCAGCGCTGATGCTGTCGCTGCCGCCAAGGTGGTGTATGAATTTGCCAAGACGAACGACAAGCTGGTGGTTAAGGCAGGATCCTACAACGGTAAGGTGCTGGATGCTGCGGGCGTAAGCGCGCTGGCCTCCGTACCGTCGAAGGAAGTTCTGCTGGCACAACTGTGCGGTTTGCTGCAGTCGCCGGTCTCTGGCCTGGCTCGCGT
>JACREA010000184.1 GCA_016218465.1 Nitrosomonadales bacterium
CCCAGAGGGGGCACACCTATCGCCCCTTCCGAGAAGGTGCTCCATCAGGTTCCAATTGCAATTGCTCCTGATGCCGCTCTTGCTTCTCCTGAAAACGCGCATACTTTTGGATCATTTCTCCGTTCAGTCCTACCGTGTCAACACAATAGCCTTTCGCCCAGAAATGATTGCACCAGTATGGCCGTTTCTCGAGAAACGGAAATACACTGAACAGCCTTATTGCTGTCCGGCCTTTCACTATGCCCACCAATTCCGATACCGATGTTTTCGGTGGTATATTTACCAACAAGCGCACGTGATCTGCCTGAACGTTCAGCTCTACCACTTTGCAACTTAATTTCTGACAAAATATCATTACGCACTTATAGACCTCTTGCCCTACCGGCCCTTGGAGTATCCGAAATCGATATTTCGGAACCCATACCAAATGATATTGACAATGCCAGATAACGTGCGATGCTCTTTCAAACCTGCTCATGTTTTTTCCTTTCGTTAAGTGTTGCGGGGACAACACTCCGGAAGATATCTGCATGAGCAGGTGCTCTGACAGGCAAAGCCAGTCAGGCGATGACCACGTCCTTAGGACGTGGTTTTTAATTTGTTAACAAACCTACGTGATAAATCAATACCGCCCTGCTGAGTCACTTCTCCCAGAAAGATGGCTCCCTTGCAAAACGCTGAATAGCCTTGCGCAACGCGGTAAATTGATGAGACAGGTCATGGGCGATCCAGCCCTTGGCTAACACGACCGCGTCCTGATGCGCTGACAAATCCGGGCTCGCTGCCAATTCATCCAGCAAGCGATGCGTCACCGCGATATCGTTGATTTGCCCGAGTACATCCTGCACATCGCTTAGCGCGGCAAGAAATGATTTTGCTTTCTGTTTGTCGTACAGGCCGGCAAAAAATTCTGCGCTGTATCTCAGCTTCTTGGCGAGAATGCGCAGGGCGTGCAGCCGTTCAGCTTCGAGATTACCCAGATGCTGTCCGGATTGGGCGAAGCGCTGGGCCAGCTTATGCAGACGGCGGGTCGCGAAATCGTGAGCCCCGGATTCAATCTGATGAGGCTCGATTTGCTGTTGCTGCCAGTACGAGCCATTCATCCAGATGGCAAAACGCAATATCAGGCGCTGCAACTCGTGTGCCTGAACTTCGCCGCGCAGCGCGGCATAACATGCATCGCGCTGGCGCCTACTGCTCGCCAATAGGGCCTGCAAGCCGGTATGCCCGGCCATACGCGCGCACATCGGCTGCACTGTCTGGGCGATGAACACATCCCATTCGCGGGCACGCCCCAGGGCAACGCACAATGCGGCAACCTCTTTGCTCAATGCCGCAAGCTGTTCATCGGCACGGTTTTTTTCAACCATGCGCAGCACCACCCGCAACCTGCGCAGAGCGACCCGCATCTGGTGCAGATATTCCGCATCGTCACTGCTCATTGCCCCGCGCAGATTGCTCTGCAGATGCAGCAGGCATGACCAGATCAGCGTTTGCAGAACTTCCGCCAGAGTATCCGTCTTGGCAAAGATCGGCACGGTGCTCTTGACCGGCTTGCGGGTATATCCGGTTAACAAACGGTAACCATGCTCGGCCTTGCTTACCACCTCCAGCTCGAACGGTACGATCTCCAGAATCACCAATGCCAGCTCGAACAGTTGCTGCGGCTGGCCGGATTTCAATTCCAGTTCCAGCTCGCAGACTGGCGTACTGTGCTGCTCGGTGCTCACTGCGCCCTGATCCATGCACAATTCGATTTGCGCGTCCTGCCACTGCAACATGCGGCTGGATCGGGAAAAATCGGTGACAAAAACCGGCTGCAATTTTTTGCGCAACGCCTTCGGCAAATGCTCTTCCCACTCTGCCGTTTGCGGCGAAGAAAAATCCAGCGCCATTCCTTTCACCGGTATTTCCCATTCGTTGCGCTGGTGCGGCCCCGCCTTGATCGAGCCGCCTCCCTTCAGGGTTTGCAACCATTGCCGCCCGGTGCGGCGCAGGCGCAGCGCCATTCCGGATGCGTGCAATTCAAGCTTGGGCGTGTCGTAATAGATGTTGTACAGGCGGCGTGTGGCCGGACGTGTAAGCTGATGCGTCTTGAGCAGCGCGTGCCTCTTTAATTTGGCAAGCTGCTCGGGAGCGATGCGCAATTTAAGTTCGGTCTCGATAGCCATGGTGTTCAGCTTACTCCAGTTTGCTTTCGAGTGAAAACAACCCGCCCCAAAATGGATCGCAGTTTATTTTGTCTCTATCTCTTCGCACTTTATCCGATTCAGTATGTGCGCAAGGCAACTTTGGATGGTGCCGCCCGGTTAAAGAGGATAGTGATACCCATCTCTTTTTTCAACTTCAAGGCTGTTAATCTCGATTTCTTCCAGGTTATTGATAAACGCCAATTTGAGATGATCAATCCAGCCCTCTCCGAGATTGGCTCCTATCGATGCCAACTTGTCCGCAATCTGCTCAACCGTCACTATGATGAGGTCATACTGGATTTCGATTTTATCCCCCTCAATGCTAACCTCATGCATTCCCCTCATCTCGAGCAATGCACGTTTTACTTGTTCGGCCTGTATCGCATCAAGCGGCGCCGATAGCATGAGGCGATGACGCTTGATGACTTTTTTCCCCTCCTGCGCCGGCGCATTGCGCCCAGGAAATCCAATGTATAAATGCGGGCTCGCCAGAAACCGTTCCATGCACTGCGCCGAACAAAATGCGTAATGATCGCCTTCGTATGTTGCGGCAAACGAAGTAGATGAAACCTGCATGTGGCAAACGGGATCTTTGACTATCTCATTCATGATGACTCTCCTTGTTATGTAATGCGCCATGTTTAGTGTTGATCCGGCATACTGCTGCCTCACGGACAATGCCCATGATTCATTCAGCAAGCATGGAAACCCGAATCACTCTGCCAAATCGCGCTTTTTCTGCTCAAATTCCTCGCGCTCGATCTTGCCTCGTGCGTAACGTTCTTTCAACATGTCGAGCGCAGAATTCTCCCTCTCGCGCTTCCCGCAATGGCCATAACCCCGGGAGCATCTCAACAGCATCACTATGCCTGCGATCAGCAGCCCCCAGAACAACAGCATCCCGAACCCCATGCAGCCCCAACCGTATTCACCCATATGTCCCCACATTTCGTTCTCCTTTCTACACCAGTTAAGTAAACAACCACGTTCGTAGAACGTGGTTTTGCCTAATGCCCCCCAGAGGGGGGCACACCTATCGCCCCTTCCGAGAAGGTGCTCCATCAGGTTCCAATTGCAGTTGCTCCTGATGCCGCTCTTGCTTCTCCTGGAAGC
>JACREA010000185.1 GCA_016218465.1 Nitrosomonadales bacterium
CCCAGCCCGCCCAGCCCGATGATGAGCGCCCTTGATTCGAGCAGATGTTGCTGCCCCTCGATGCCGATCTCATTCAGCAGGATGTGGCGTCCGTAGCGCAGTAGTTGTTGATCGTTCATGCTCGCAAGAATAGCATGCAGGAGCGTGATGAATCACGTCCAAATAAAAACGGGCATCGGAAGATGCCCGTAAAGATTGCATTACGCAGCTGAGACCGTCTGCTCGCAGTACTTCTTAGCTTCGCATAGCCATATTTGGCTAAGTCACCAAAATACGTAAGCAGCTGTTAAAACGAGTGCTTCACACCTAATGACAACGCCATAGGAGATGCGCCTACATTAGTGTTATATCCAGCAGCACCACCGCCACCGTACAGGCCGTAATTCACGTTATTGTCGTTGCTCAGCTTGGTTAATATCGCATAAACCGTGGTGCGCTTGCTCATGTTGTGGTCATAACCCACGGATATCTGCTTGGCAGCAGTATCAACCGCAGCCGGGGAACCCTTCTTTCCTGCCATGACAACAGCTGCTTTGACTGCATCGTTGGCAGTGATATTGAACTTGCCGTTCACGGTCATACCAGTGTGCCCGAACTGATTCGTTGCGCCTGGATTTAAGTCATCACTGGTTTTTTCAACAACAGCACCCACCGAGAACACGTCCTTGGTAAAGCCGAAGCCAAGCTTGATCGCCTTTTCCGATGTGGATGCTCCGACGTTGGGCGCGATATTGTGAGTCTCGTAACCGAAGGAAGCGTAGATCGGTCCCTGTCCGTACATAACGGCCAGCGATGTAGCGGTAATTTTAGTGTCGGTGTTCAGCGTTTTTTGCTCGTTAATGTTGACCAAAGCGATTGCGCCGGTAATACCGACCACCGTTGGGCTGATATAAGCCAGCACATCAGATGGACGTCCGTCGAAACCAACTTGAGCAGATTTTCCGGTAACGCCGCCCATCAACGAACGGTTGTCGGCGATGCTGTCAGCGAACACATCCAGCTTGCGTGTGGCTATCTTGTACGGTGTGTCATGCTTACCCAAAACCACCCTGCCGAAACCGCCTTCCACGCCAATGAACGTGTTGCGGTCAAACAGCGCGCTGGTGCCGACATCCATAGCAACCGTGCCTTCCATTTGCCAGATTGCGGACAAACCGCTGCTCAGAACCTCAGAACCTTTCAGACCGAGGCGCGATACGTTGCTCGACACGCGGCGTTGTGTGGTGCCTTTTGTTGCTGCTGTACCTGCCGAGCCATCTCCGGTTTTGACCATGTCCAAAGACAAATCGGCCAAGCCGTATACATTAACGTTGGCTGTGTCAGCCAGCGCCAGCACTGGGAAAGTCAGCGCTGCGGCAATTGCCAACACGATAATTTTCTTTTGCATTTAAAACTCCTTAGTAAGTTTTCGGGGTAAATCGTCAGATGAAGCCAGCGTCCCTAATAATTCCATAAATAACAGCGCACATAGAAACACTTAAAATATCCGTGAAAACATTTTGAACTCCTTTCGATGCAATTAATAAAACAATATGGGACAACAATGGCTATTTGAATTCAGTCTCTCGTGTTTAAGGTCAAGTTTGAGCTTGCTGGACAATGCGATGATCAGCTTGTAATCGGCGTCCTCTCTATTGTTTATGATCAGTCCGCAGCGATTCCGGCGGTATTTGAGTACGCCGGCTACGAGGCTGGTTATCCTCGTGAGTCCTAGGCTACCTGCCCCCTTTGATGCGTAGCAGTCCAGCCGAATATGGCCTTTGGGCCGTGAGGTATGCCGCTGAACGGTGAATAGAGTGTGATCCAGCGAAAGAGCTGTACGCAACAACTCAAGTTCGTTATCGGGTTTTACAGGATTGGTCACGGCTACCCTCTGTCAAATGCAAAAAGGCACGGCCAGAACTTGCGAAGTAAGACAGATATGATGGGGGTTTACGCCAAATTGATATGGAACTCGCGCGTATAAAAAGCTCCGGCAACTGCATTTTGCGACTCATCAGTCACAAACTGTTTGAGCTTCGCACCTCATATGATCTGCAGACCTGCTCGCTGGCAGCGCTTTGATACGGTACATTCTGTCGAACCAGAACCAAGTCAGCTTCACGCGAGCCGTCAGACCCGATCCACCTTTCAACATGAAGATAAATACAGCGTTACGGCGAACCAACCAGGAACCAATGCGACAACAAGGCGCAGCTTAGCATACTCGTAAAAGATTGTGGTAAATCAGCATGAAGATTCCACATGATGCAGCGGTCAGTGACGGAAATGCGAAGGTCAAGCATGGGCCTCTGCAGCGCGTCTGTAATGGACGGTGCTCCCTGCGGTATGTCCGTTAAGGTTCGTCTCGCGCTGGTGAAACTCGTGGATACGTCGGACATGGTCATTTCTTTGAAGGCAACTATCTGGTCGGGGTGAGAGGATTCGAACCTCCGACTCCTGCGTCCCGAACGCAGTACTCTACCAGGCTGAGCTACACCCCGTTTTCCGAACAAACAACCTTAAAATTGCCGCGACGCGGCAAAGTGCGCCAATTCTAGCAAACATTGCTTGTATTTTGAATCAGCCAGTGTGGCGATGGTGGCGCATGCCAACTCGGCTTCGCGCATGGCTTGCTGGCGGGTAAAGTCCAGCGCGCCGGTGGCACGGATAATCTGCAACACCTCGACGAATTTTCCCACATCACCCTGTTCGATCGCACCGCGCACCACGGCGGCCTGTTCGGCGGTGCCGTGTTGCATCGCATAGATCAGCGGCAGGGTAGGCTTGCCTTCGGCGAGATCGTCTCCGAGGTGCTTGCCGGTTTGCAGTTCGTCAGCGGAATAATCGAGCACGTCATCCACCAGTTGAAACGCAGTGCCGAGGTGCATACCATAGCTGGAGACCGACTCCTCATCCGTGGCAGAAGCCTTTCCCAGGATTGCGCCAAGGCGCATCGCCGCTTCGAACAGCTTGGCGGTCTTGCAATGAATCACCCGCATGTAGTTGGCCACATCCACATCCGCATCGTGGCAGTTGAGTAGTTGCAACACTTCGCCCTCGGCGATGGTGTTGGTTGCGTCGGCCAGCGTTTGCATCACGCGCATTTCGCCCACTTCGACCATCATCTGGAAGGCACGCGAATACAGGAAGTCGCCTACCAGCACGCTGGCGGAATTGCCGAACAACGCGTTGGCCGTCTCGCGCCCGCGGCGCAATGCTGATTCGTCCACTACATCGTCGTGTAACAAGGTGGCAGTATGGATAAACTCCACCACCGCAGCCAGATCGTAATGGTGTTTTCCACGATAATCGAAGGAGAAGGCAGACAGCATTACCAGCGCCGGACGCAGACGCTTGCCGCCGCTGTTGATGATATATTCCCCGACCTGATTGATCAGCAGCACTTCCGAGTGCAGCCGCTTGCGTATCACTTGATCTACCGCAGCCATATCCGCCGCGAGCAATTGCTTGAGGTTTTCCAAAAACACTTTTCGTCCCGATATTTAAAATGCGCTGCGGAGTACGCATGAACGCCGGCCACATGCGCATCCAATAGATTTGGGTTAGCATTGTCGCACAAATATTTCTTCTTCCGAACCATGCACCCATGAAAACTTCTGTTTCTTCCATTTTGATCTGGTTGATCGTCGCACTGCTGGGCGCATCCGCAATCGGCGGTATTGCTCTGCATCGCGGCGAATCCGTCAACGCGCTGTGGTTCGTCGCCGCAGCGCTGTGTGTTTACGCGCTTGCCTATCGCTTTTATGCGGCATGGATCGCCGCAATCGTGCTGACTACAGACTCGACTCGCGCCACGCCTGCCGAGAGGCTCAACAATGGGCGAGACTATATTCCCACGCACCGCTGGATTGTGTTCGGCCATCATTTTGCCGCAATCGCTGGCCCCGGCCCATTGGTCGGACCGACGCTGGCCGCACAGTTCGGCTACCTGCCAGGCACACTCTGGATATTGTTCGGTGCGGTACTCGGCGGTTGCGTGCAGGATATGCTGATATTGTTCTTTTCCATGCGGCGCGATGGGAAAAGCCTGGGGCAAATGGCGCGCGATGAACTCGGCGCCATCGGCGGTGTTGCCGCGCTGGTCGCCACGTTCCTGATCATGATCATCCTGATCGCCGTGCTCGGACTGGTTGTGGTCAACGCGATGAAGCACAGCCCTTGGGCAACATCAACGGTAGCCGCGACGATTCCGATTGCCATGCTGGTCGGTTTGTACATGCACAAGCTGCGCCCGGGCCAGGTTCTGGAGGGTTCGGCACTCGGCGTGATCCTGTTGCTGCTTGCCGTAGCGGGCGGCTGCTGGCTGGACGGGCAGGCTGGATTGCGCGAGCTATTCGACCACCCCGGCCTGCCGCTGGCTTTCGCTGTTATCGGCTACGGCTTTGCTGCCGCGATACTTCCGGTGTGGCTGCTGCTGGCGCCGCGCGATTATCTGTCGACCTTCATCAAGCTTGGCACGGTAATCGTGCTGTCGCTATCGATCGTATGGCTGCGCCCCGACATCAGGATGCCCGCGCTCACCCAGTTCATCGACGGCAGCGGACCGATCTTCGGCGGAGCATTGTTCCCGTTTGTATTTATCACCATTGCCTGTGGCGCGATTTCCGGCTTCCACTCATTGATCGCTTCCGGAACGACTCCTAAATTGTTGTCCAACGAGCGCGATATCCGCATGATCGGCTATGGCGGCATGGCGCTCGAATCGCTGGTCGCTATCATGGCGATGATCGCCGCAACGGTGCTCGACCCGGGCGTATATTTCGCGATCAACTCCCCGGCAGGCATCGTCGGCAAGACCGCAGCCGAGGCAGTCGCAACTATTTCCGCATGGGGATTTCCGGTCACAGTCGAACAAATGAACCTGCTCGCGCAGCAGATGGGCGAAGCAACCCTGTTCGCGCGCACCGGCGGCGCGCCCTCGCTGGCAGTCGGCATGGCCAGCATCTTTGGCAGCGCCTTCGGCCAGGGAATGCTCGCGCTGTGGTACCACTTTGCCATTATGTTCGAGGCGATCTTCATCCTCACCACGCTGGACGCCGGCACGCGCGTCGGCCGCTTCATGCTGCAGGACATGCTGGGAAACCTGTGGCCGGCAATGGGGCGCACCTCCTGGTACCCCTCGGTATTACTCAGCAGCGGCATCGTGGTGGCGGCATGGGGTTACTTTTTGTATATCGGCGTGATCGACCCGAACGGCGGAGTCAATATTCTGTGGCCGCTGTTCGGCATCTCCAACCAGATCCTCGCAGCGATTGCGCTGTGTGTGGCAACCGGCATCCTGGTCAAGTCCGGCAAACTCAAATATGCTTGGATAACCGCCCTGCCGCTGGTCTGGCTGGTGATCATCACCACTACTGCCTCCTGGCAAAAACTTGCCAGCAGCGACCCGCGTATCGGCTTTCTCGCCGCCGCAAACAGCCTGTCCGGCAAGCTTGCCGCAGGCGCCCTGCCGCCCGACAAGGCCGCCGTCGCACCGCAACTGATCTTCAACCAGCAACTCGATGCCGTGCTGGTATTGTTTTTTGTCGCCTTGCTCTGGCTGATCGTTGGCGACATGCTGCGCGTCTGTTATCGCCATCTGCGCGGCAAACCGGTGCCGCCGCTTTCCGAAGTGCCGCATTACCCGACCCGGCTGGAGGAATCGTGGCAAAGAGACTGAATAACGTGCTGCGCGCTCTCTGGCGCGTCATCCGCGAACTCAGCGGCGACGATGGCTACGAGCGCTATCTGGCGCACCACGCCGCCGCGCATCCCGGCACCCGCCCGCTCGAACGCGAGGCATGGTTTGCGCGCCAGCAGCAGCAAAAATGGGCGGGGGTGAAACGCTGTTGTTAAATATTTGCGCAACCCCCTATTTTTATGGATAATGCGCGCCCTTATGCAACACCCGAGTGCGTACACCCGCCGCACCAAACTACTCGCAAGGAAAGAAAATGAAAGCAGATATCCACCCGAATTATCAGGAAATTACCGTAACGTGCAGTTGCGGCAACAGTTTCAAAACCAAGTCCGTGATAGGCAAGCCAGTTCTGAACGTTGAAGTTTGTTCCGAATGTCACCCGTTCTATACCGGCACGCAAAAAATTATGGACACAGCAGGCCGTATCGATAAATTCCGCCAGAAATACGGCACCACAACTGCGGCGTAACGGAACTTCGCGCAGCCGTTCAATCAAAAGGCAGCGTTTGCTGCCTTTTTTGTTTGCGGCGACAATTTCACCCTGACAGTCCGGCATAGGATTTAGGAAAACCTGACGCATGTACTTCATTAAACCCACCGACCCCAACCCGATCACGCCCGCCAAAGCGGTGATGCTCGGAATGCTGTGCCTGGTCTGGTTGGGCACAGGACTGGTAGGGCACGATCCCTGGAAACCGGACGAGGCGTATAGCTTCGGTTTGATTTATTCGATCCTGCAAAGCGGCGATTGGCTGGTGCCTGCCATTGCGGGCGAGCCTTTTATGGACAAGCCGCCGCTGTTCTATTGGACCGGCGCGCTGTTCGCCAGGCTATTTTCGCCTTTGCTGCCGCTGCATGACGGCGCGCGGCTTGCAAGCGGCTTCTTCACCACGCTGACCCTGCTATTCATCGGTCTCGCGGGCCGCAAATTGTATGGCGAGAATCGCGGTTGGGCAGCAGCCATCATCCTGATCGGCTGCATCGGAATGCTGGTGCGTTCACACGAGATGATCACCGACCTCGCGCTGCTGACCGGTTGTGCAATGATGCTCTTGGGCTTCGCGCTTAGCCAGGAACATTACACTCGCGCCGGCTTGCTGATCGGCACGGGCGTCGGCATCGGTTTCATGTCCAAGGGATTTATCTCGCCGGTATTGTTCACCCTGACAGCCGCGCTGTTGCCCGCACTGTTTGAAAAATGGCGGCTTAAAAATTATTTATTCAGCATGGCAGTTGCAGCACTGGTTGCCTTGCCGTGGCTGATCATCTGGCCGTTGCTGCTGTATCTGCGCTCACCGCAGATGTTCTCCGACTGGGCATGGTCAAACAATATCGGCAACTGGCTGGACTATGCAAAACATGGGCCTAGCCTTGAATCGTTCTATTATCTGAAAAACCTGCCCTGGCTGGCATGGCCTGCCCTGCCGCTTGCGGCCTGGGTTGTGTGGCAATCGCGTAACCGGTTGTCCCAGCGCGACGACTTGCAATTACCGCTGGTCAGTCTGGCGGTGATGCTCGTCACACTCAGCTTCGTGCCGAGCATCAGGGAAGTGTTCGCGCTGCCGATGTTGCTGCCGATAACATTGCTGGCGGCTGCCTCGCTATCCACACTGAAACGCGGCGCGGCCAACGCGCTGGACTGGTTCGGGATGATGACTTTCGCGCTGCTCGCCATCATGCTGTGGTGGGGCTGGGGCGGCTTGCTGCTGAATAACAATGCCAAGATAACGCGTTTGCTGAGAGATTTTCAGCCCGGATTCGATCCCGAGGTGCAAACCGCGCCCTTTGTCATCGCCATCATCGCCACCGTACTGTGGCTGGTTGTGGTGTGGCGAGTCGGCCGCTCGATGCGCCGCTCCGTAGTGAACTGGGCGGCCGGTATCACGCTGATCTGGATGCTTGCGATGACGCTCTGGCTTCCCTGGCTGGACAGCGGCAAGAGCTACCGCGGCATGGTCGCCTCGCTGAAACATTCCATGCCGCAGCAATACCAGTGCATCAAGCGCAGACATCTGGACGAAAATCAGCGCGCCATGCTGCATTATTTCGGCAACATCATTACGCAAACCGACCTCGATAACCGTTGCGATTTACACCTGATCCAGGGCAACAAATTATCCAAGCCGCTGCTCGACGAAACGCGCTGGAAAAAAATCTGGGAAGGTAGCCGCAAGGACGACCAGAAAGAACACTATCGGCTATATCGGCGGATTCGGTAGTTAATTATAAGATTTGCGCCGCTTCCTCGAACGGCAGGCGCGGGTTGCGCGGGTACAGTTTGCTGCTGTCGCCGTAGCCGAGGTTGACCACGAAGTTGGACTTGACCCTGGCGCCCGCAAAAAACTCCTTGTCCACTTTTTCGTTGTCGAAGCCGGACATCGGCCCCGCGTCGAGCCCGAGCGCACGCGCGGCGATCAGCAGATAAGCGCCTTGCAGCGAGCCGTTGCGAAAAGCGGTCTTCTCGATCAGCGGCTGGTTGCCGACGTACCACGAGCGTGCATCGGCTTGGGGGAACAGCTTAGGCAGTTTTTCGTAAAACTCGAGGTCGTAGCCGACGATGACAGTCACCGGCGCAGCGCGGGTTTTTTCCACGTTGCCCAGCGCCATCGCCGGCAGCAAACGCCGCTTCGCCTCCGCGCTGCGCACGAACACGATGCGCGCCGGACAACAGTTGGCGCTGGTCGGTGCCCATTTCATCAGGTCGTAAATCTGGTGCAGCAGCGCGTCGCTGACCGGCTTGTCCAGCCAGTTGCTGTGGGTGTGGGCTTTGCGGAAGATGATATCCAGGCTGCGGTCGTCGAGTTGCATGGTGTTCTCCTTATTTTAGGATTTGTAGGGTGCAATAAGCGCAGCGCATTGCACCGGATGGTTTGAAGCGAAAAATTCATACGGCGCAATGCGCTGCGCTTATTGACGCCCTACGGTATGCACCTTACGCGGGTTCTCCCTGACAGAATTTCCTTGCTAGCAGAATGTGTTTTTTCATACTTGATAATACCAAACGATTTATTGAAAAACACGCTGTACTTATGCCTAATGTAGAGCTAAGGGGCAAGCCAAATGCCGCGACAGCCAAATGCTGCGCATTTGCCATGCCCCTTTTGAGCGCCATGTTAGATCTTAATGTTACTCTGCCCCGATTTTATTGGAGGATTAGTCAAAACCATATCCAGCTTAATTAAATATTCTTTAAAGTCTCCATCACTTGGAAATACGGCATGGATAACCAAGTTTTGTGTTTGTATCAGTGCGTAAATCCATGACTGATGATTGGATGATCTGATGATATTCATATCACACCTCTCACCTATACATTGAATGGCAGCGATGGGAGTACGCACATACCGTTGTAAGCAATGCGAGATCATTTTTGCATATGCGTTGGTTGCCTCAGCCTTCCCACCGTACATAAATACAGAGATCCGGCCTACAGCCCCCATTCCATCTTTGTCAATTCTAGCGTAGCCAGAATTGATAGGGGTGGGTGCTTCATCGGATGCAGATGGCGGTATCGATTTGCTTGTTGTCCCAATTACACAACCAGACGGTGGCCCGATCCCCATCAATATCTCAACTAAATCAAGCTGATTATCAAGCTGATTCTCCCCTACACGGGATTTTCCGGCTAATGGATTTTTTGGGATAAAAATAAATGCGACAATTGCGACAAGAGTAACTAATAGGAGTGCGATTTTCCAATATTCAAAAACTAGCCCAATAATTGCTAAATAGAAAAACCACTCTAGGACGATAGCGATACCCTCAACACTTCCTCTGCGACGCATTCTGTTTCCTCAATTAGAGACACTATGCCTAACGTAACTTCGGCGTCCCGCAAACCACATCCGCATTCTGCCCGCGATGTCGCAGCGCATGGTCGATCAGCACCAGCGCCAGCATCGCCTCGGCAATCGGCGTGGCGCGGATGCCGACGCAGGGGTCGTGGCGGCCTTCGGTGGAGACCTTCACCGGATTGCCCGCCTTGTCGATGGAGTTGCGTTCGATCCGGATGCTGGAGGTGGGTTTGACGGCGTAGTGCGCCACGACATCCTGCCCGGTGGAGATGCCGCCGAGGATGCCGCCCGCGTTGTTGGATAAAAATCCTTGCGGCGTGAGTTCGTCGCCATGCTCGCTGCCTTTCTGCGTCACGCAATTGAAGCCTGCGCCGATCTCGACGCCCTTGACCGCGTTGATGCTCATCATCGCCGCCGCCAAATCCTGATCGAGCTTGCCATAGACCGGCGCCCCCCAGCCGGCGGGAACGCCGGAAGCCGTTACTTCGATGATGGCGCCGATGGAGGAACCGTTCTTGCGCACGCCGTCGAGGTAGTCCGCCCACAGC
>JACREA010000182.1 GCA_016218465.1 Nitrosomonadales bacterium
GCTGGAATACGGCCTTCCGCCGACCGCCGGCGAGGGCATCGGCATCGACCGGCTGGTGATGCTGCTCACCGACAGCGCCAGCATTCGGGATGTGATTCTGTTCCCGCATATGAGGCCTGAGTAATCCAACTCCATTTCATCGTTGAAACTGCGTTGAACTTTGATGCTTGATAACGACACCCAATCCCGCCTGCTGCAGCAATATCCTATGCTGCGCGAATTGCCTGCCGCAGAGCGCGATTCCCTGCTGGCATCCGCAAGTGTGATGCACATCCCGGCGGGAACGGTGGTGTTCGACGAGAACCAACCCTGTCATGGCTTCCCGCTGCTGCTGTCCGGCAGCATCCGCGTCATCAAGGCTGCGCCAAACGGGCGCGAGTTGCAGCTGTATCGCGTCGTGCCGGGCGAGAGCTGCATACTCACCAGCGGCTGCCTGCTCGGCCATACCCGCTACCAAGCGCGCGGCGTCAGCGAAGAAGCTCTGGAAATGGTGTTGCTGCCCGCCTCCTCCTTCAATATTCTGCTCGGCAAACACGAAGCGTTCCGCAACTACGTGTTCCTATTATTTTCCGACCGTCTCACCGACCTGATGCAACTGGTTTCCGCCGTGGCTTTTCAGAAGCTCGACCAACGCCTCGCCAAACTGATCATCAACAAGTCCAGCCCGATACACGCCACCCATCAAGCCTTGGCAGACGAACTTGGCAGCGCGCGTGAAATCGTCAGCCGTTTGCTCAAAGGCTTTGCCGAGCAGGGATGGGTGAAACTGGGACGCGAGCAGATCGAGATCATCGACACGGCATCCCTCAAGAAATTTGCCGAGCTTTGACAACAAGCAAGCCGGTGATTGGCTGGTTAAGCATCCTTTCACAACATCTCTCGTTTGACCCTCTGTGATTTTCATCACAGACATCAAGGCGCAATTTATGTAATCTGCAGTCTCCATTGATCAAAATAAGGAGTTAAAAATGAAATTGAATGAAGGGACAATTGATCGCGCATTACGTGTAATTGCCGGATTGGCATTGGTCATGCTGGCCGCCACAGGCACGGTAGGCATGTGGGGCTGGATTGGAATTATGCCGTTACTGACAGGTGCTATCGGTTACTGCCCCGCCTATACGATTTTAGGTGTAAGTACCTGCTCGATGAATAAATAACTATTTCGCCTTTTCTGATCTGCTTATAGCCCGGTAGACTATCCCGTCTATCGGGCTTTTTACATCCGCCGCCCTTCGCAAAGATGCGCATATAATTGTCATATGGCTACTTCAACACACATCGATCTGCAAATCACCGGGATGCACTGCGCGTCATGTTCGGCGCGTCTGGAAAAAGTATTGAACAAATTGCCGGAAGTGGCGGCGACGGTGAACATCGCCACCGAGAAGGCTCACATCGCCTACGACCCGCACAGGACGGATATTACAGACTTGATCAAAGCCGTTCAGGGCGCGGGCTTCGATGCCCACCCGATGCGCGATTTTGCCGCCGAAAATAAGGAACGCGCTGCCGCTTATCGCCAGGAACAAATTCAATTTTTCATCGCGGTGCTGCTGACGCTGCCGCTGCTGGCGGAAATGCTGCTGATGTTCACAGGGATTCACGCCATGTTGCCTGGAAGCCTGCAATGGTTGCTCGCCACTCCGGTGCAATTCTGGAGCGGACGCCGCTTCTATACCGGCGCATGGAGCAGCCTGCGCGGTGGCGGCGCGAACATGGATGTGCTGGTTGCGCTCGGTACCAGCGCGGCCTATCTGCTGAGCTGCGCTGTGCTGCTATTCAATCTGGATCAGCCAATTTATTTTGAAGCAAGCGCCACGCTGATCACGCTGGTGTTGCTCGGCAAATTGCTGGAAGCGCATGCCAAAGGCAAAGCCTCCAGCGCACTGGAAGCGCTGATCAACCTGCAACCGAAAATGGCGCATGTCGAACGCGACGGCGTTATGCTGGAACTCGCCGTCGAACTGATGAAAGTGGACGACGTGTTTCTGGTGCGCCCCGGCGAGAGCGTGCCGGTCGATGGCATCGTGCTGGAAGGCTCGTCCAGCATCGATGAAGCCATGCTGACCGGTGAAAGCATGCCGCAAGGCAAAAGGCAAAATGACAAAGTGTATGCCGCCACGATCAACCGGAATGGACTGCTTAAATGCCGTGCGCTGGCGGTGGGTTCACATACGCAGCTTGCCGCGATCATTCGCCTGGTTGAACAGGCACAAGGCTCAAAGGCCGCAATCCAGAAACTTGCCGACCAGATCTCTGCGGTGTTCGTGCCGGTAGTCATGGTCATCGCGCTGCTGACCTTTGCGGGCTGGTGGATGGCTGGCAGCGGCTTCACCATCGCCCTGATTAACGCCGTAGCCGTTCTGGTGATCGCCTGCCCGTGCGCATTGGGACTCGCTACGCCGACCGCTTTGGTCGTATCCACCGGACGAGCCGCGCAGACGGGCATTCTGGCCAAGGATGCCGCTGCACTGGAGCGCGCGCACAAGCTCTCGGTATTGATCGTGGATAAAACCGGCACGCTGACCGAAGGTAAACCAGGCGTGACCGACTTGCTGCCTGCATCGGGAATTTCACAAGACGAATTGCTGAAAACGGCGGCAATGCTGGCGCAGGGATCCACACATCCGCTGTCGCGTGCCTTGCTTGACCATGCACAATCCAGACAAGTCACTCTGGCACAGGCTTCTGGCATCAATGAAGTCTCCGGCCATGGCCTGCATGCGGATATAGGCGGGAAGCATTATCTGCTCGGCTCGCCTGCCTATGCATCCAGCGAGGGTGTTGCCATTGACGAGCAGCAGATTCTTGCCTTGCAGCAACAGGGAAAAACCGTGAATGCGCTTGCGCGCGATGGCGTATTGCTCGGCTATATTGCCTTCGCCGACCAATTGCGTGCCAGCAGCAGCGCCGCAGTGGCGCAGCTCACCGCAATGGAGATACGCGTGGTGATGCTGAGCGGCGACAACCAAGCCACCGCACAAGCCATCGCATCACAGGCTGGTATCGCGGAATTCCGCGCCGAAGTGAAACCGCAGGACAAGGCGGCGCATGTGCAATCGTTCAAAGCTGACAACCTGATCGTCGGCATGGTCGGCGACGGCATCAATGACGCGCCCGCACTGGCCGCCGCCGATGTCAGCTTCGCAATGCGCAGCGGCAGCGATATCGCCATCGAAGCCGCCGACATTACGCTGATGCGCAACGATTTGATGAGCGTGGTCGATGCAATTTCCCTGTCGCGCGCCACACTGAAAAAAATCCGCCAGAACCTGTTCTTCGCCTTTGCCTACAATGTGCTGGGTATTCCTCTCGCAATGTTGGGTATGCTCAATCCGGTTATAGCTGGCACAGCCATGGCAATGAGCTCCGTGTCGGTAGTCAGCAACGCGCTGCTGCTGAAACGCTGGCACCCGGCGCACCCGAATATTTTTCCCGCCGATTGACATGATAACCAGCTTGGCGGCCACCCCTTCACAAGCCGGGCTGCCGCACCTAAAATTCACAACATGAGATATTCATTACTGTTTGCCGTATTGCTGCTCAGCGCATGTTCATCGGTAAGAAAAGAGGTGCGGGCGCCGGATAGCCATGCATCGTCCGGTTCACTCACTTCTTACGCACGCAGCCTGATAGGCGCCCCCTATAAATATGGCGGCAATTCTCCGGATTCCGGGTTTGACTGCAGCGGATTTGTCGGACATGTTTTCAAGCGCTCGCTGGGCATTTTATTGCCACGCAGTGCGCAGCAAATAAGCCGACAGGGTCAGCCAGTCAAATTGGCGCAACTCCGCGAGGGGGATCTGGTGTTTTATGACACCAATAATCAGGCTTATTCACATGTGGGAATTTATCTGGGTGATGATCGCTTCATCCATGCGCCGAGCAGCGGCGGAAGCGTTCGCATAGAAGATATGGGCTTGGATTATTGGCGAAAACACTACAACGGAGCACGGCGCATCACTTCACATCGCTAGATTTACGAGCTGCTTTCATTGCCTCCGCCAACTGGAAAACTGACATCGCATAAAAGTCGCTATTGTTATAGCGCGTGATCACATCAAAATTGTTGAATACCAACCAGTACTCCTTGCCTTCTTCCACCGTAAAATCAGCGATGCGTGCAGATTCTTCCTGAGAGAGATTCACGCTTGGTATTACCCCCGCTACCGACCATGCCGCAAGAGTTCGCGGCGTTGTAATCTCCCCGGCACTGGCTATTTCATTGGCTTGCGCACGCACTGCGACTCGTTTGCCGCTTGCCCAGCCATAACCCTGAAGATAATTGGCGACGCTGCCTATCGCATCTGCAGGCTCATTTTGCAAATCGATCTTATGATTGCCGTTGAAATCCACTGCATATTTGCGATGGCTGCTCGGCATGAATTGCGGGATTCCCATCGCGCCGGCGTATGAGCCGCGTATGTCAAGCAGGTCGTACTGATCGTCGCGCGCCAACAGCAGGTAATTTTCCAGTTCGCTGCGAAAAAAATCGGCGCGTCGCGGGTAGTCGAATGCCAACGTAGTCAGCGCATCCAGCACACGATATCTTCCGGCATCTCGTCCATAAACAGTTTCCACGCCGATCACAGCAAGGATAATTTCCTGCGGCACACCGTATTTCTGCTCGGCTCTCTGCAGTATTTGCCGGTGCTTGCGCCAGAATTCCAGACCGAATTTGATGCGCTCAGGATTGACAAAGGACGCGCGGTATTCAGGCCACGGTTTTAGCGTCGCCGGGCGCGAAATGGCATCGATCACCGGTGGCTGATGTTGCGCAAGAGCAAACGCTCTCTCCAATTCGGCACGATTGAATCGATGCTTGGCAACCATGTTGTCAATAAACTCAGGGATGCCCGGAAGCGTTGCAGCACAGATGGGGTGTGCTGCAAAAGCCAGCAATAAAATTAATACCTGGTATATATTTTTCATAATATGCTAATACTAACCGATGAAAGCTCGACACACCCTCGCGACTGATGTTAAATTCTTTTTTTGACTAATCGCTGAAAGAAGTCTGCCATGACATCACCTGTCCAACATCACCGCCTCATCATACTTGGCTCCGGACCGGCCGGATATACCGCCGCAGTTTATGCCGCACGCGCCAATCTCAATCCGGTGCTTATCACCGGCATGGCCCAGGGAGGCCAACTGATGACCACCACCGAGGTTGACAACTGGCCTGCCGACCCGATGGGCGTGCAAGGTCCGGAACTCATGCGGCGCTTCCAGCAGCACGCAGAACGTTTCAACACGCAGA
>JACREA010000186.1 GCA_016218465.1 Nitrosomonadales bacterium
TCGGCGATGCACATCGCCAAACAATACAAGATCGTTTCGCGAGAATCGCATCGCGAAAATACCGTGATCAATATTGCCGGCATCCCGCTCGGCGGCAAACAGATTCAGGTGATTGCAGGGCCGTGTTCTGTGGAAACGCAAGAGCAGATGGATTTGTCGGCCAAGTTTGTGCATGAGGCGGGTTGCCGCATGATGCGCGGCGGAGCGTTCAAACCGCGCACCAGCCCGTATGCATTTCAGGGCAAGGGCAAAGAGGGTTTGGACATGTTCCGCAAGGCGGCCGACCCATACAAGTTGCCCATCGTCACCGAATTGATGGACGTGCGCCAGATCGATGTGTTCATGGAATACGACGTGGACGTGATCCAGATCGGCACGCGCAACATGCAGAATTTCGACCTGCTCAAGGAAGTCGGTCGTATCAACAAGCCGGTGATTCTCAAGCGCGGCATGTCGGCAACCATTTCCGAATGGCTGATGTCGGCGGAATATATCGCGGCAGGCGGCAACCACAACATCATCTTTTGCGAGCGCGGCATCCGCACCTTCGAAACCGCCTATCGCAATGTGCTGGACGTGACCGCGATTCCGGTGCTGAAGAAGGAGACCCACCTGCCGGTGATCGTCGACCCTTCCCACGCGGGCGGCAAGGCGTGGATGGTTCCGGCGCTGTCGCAAGCCGCCATCGCTGCAGGCGCGGATGGCTTGCTGGTCGAGATGCACCCCAGCCCGTGCGACGCCTGGTGCGACGCGGATCAGGCGCTGACTCCGCAAGAGTTGAAAAAGTTGATGGGCACCCTAGGCGCGATTGCCGGTGCAGTTGGGCGCTCGCTGTAAGAAGATTCGCGTAATAACTTGTTTCTACCCCCACCCTGGCACTCCCCCTGCAGGGGGGAGGGAATCAACCCCTTCCCCCTTGCAGGGGGGAGGTTGGGATGGGGGTAGAAGCCAACGAGGGACTACCTATGCCCGATCCACAATTCAAAAAAATTATCATCTTCGGCGTCGGCCTGATCGGTGGCTCGTTTTCGCTGGCGCTTGCTCGTGCAAAGGCAGTAGAAAAAGGCGGCCTTATTGGTTTTAGCAGAACTGCTACTTATCAAAAGAAGAGTGCCGTTCTTCAGCGGATAGTTGACCACTCAGGAACACAAGAGGATTTGACAGGCAAACTAAATGGAGCTGATTTAATCTTGTTGGCGGTTCCTGTTGGGCAAACGGCGGATGTATTGAAATTGATTAAGCCGCATCTAGGTAAAGATACGATTATCACAGATGCAGGAAGCACTAAATCTGATGTGGTCGCGGCGGCTCGTTCCGTATTGGGAGATAAAGTTAATCAGTTTGTCCCCGGGCATCCAATTGCAGGTGCCGAACTGTCAGGGCCTGAGGCGGCTACTGCCGATCTATATCAAGGCAAGAAAGTGGTTTTGACCCCGCTGCCGGAAAATTCGAAAGATGCCATTGCGCGAGTGCGCAAGGCATGGGAGCTTTGCGGCGCAGTGGTGAGCGAACTGACTGCGCAACAGCACGATACAGTTTTTGCTGCGGTGAGCCACCTGCCGCACCTGCTTTCGTTTGCGCTGGTGCACGACCTGGCGCAACGCGACAACCGCGACCAGCTGCTTTCCTTTGCTGCGAGCGGTTTCCGCGATTTCACCCGCATCGCGGCAAGCTCTCCGGAAATGTGGCGCGACATTTGTCTGGCGAATCGCGAAGCACTGTTAAAAGAAATGCAAATCTACATTGCCGAGTTGAACCGGATGAGTGCGGCGCTTGCAGCGGGCGATGCGGAGCAACTCGAAAAGACTTTCCGCACAGCGCACGAATTGCGCGCCGGCTGGACAGAAAAATAAAGATATAAATGGGCCGCATTTCGAACAAGCAAATCTGGCTGCTGGTCATTGTCTTCGCAGTGATATGGTTCTCAAATCTCGAATACCGCAAACTGATCAAGCCGGATGAAGGCCGTTATGCCGAGATTCCTCGCGAGATGGTGGTGAGCGGGGATTGGGTTACACCACGTTTGAACGACCTCAAATATTTTGAGAAGCCCCCGCTGCAATATTGGGCGACAGCCGCTGCCTACACCGTGTTCGGCGAGCATCAATGGACCTCGCGCCTGTGGACCGGGTTGACCGGCTTTGCCGGCATTCTGCTGGTGTGGTTCGCCGGGACGCGTTTGTTCGGGCGCGAGGCAGCGGGTTATGCCGCGACGTTGCTGGGCAGCAGCTTTTTGTATGCTGCGATGGGGCATCTCAATACGCTGGATATGGGCGTGACGTTTTTTATCACGCTGGGCATCCTGGCTTTGTTGCTGGCCCAGACACAGACGGATAACAAAAAACAGCGCAACTGGATGTTACTGGCATGGGCGGGAATGGCGCTGGCTGTGTTGAGCAAGGGATTGATGGGGCTGGTGTTGCCGGGCGCCGCGTTGTTCATTTATATGGTTGTGCAGCGTGATCTTTCCGTGCTCAGGCGTATGCATTGGTTGCCCGGATTGACGGTGTTCTTTCTGATTACCGCTCCGTGGTTCTATCTGGTGATGAAAGCCAATCCGGAATTCTTTGAACGCTTTTTCATCTACGAGCATTACACCCGGTTCACCACCAAGCAGCATGGGCGTTATCAGCCATGGCATTACTTTATTCCGATCCTGCTGGCCGGCATGTTGCCGTGGGCCGGGTTGATGCTGGATACTCTATGGAAATACGCTTTCGGCAGGAAGCCGGGGCGTGACAGTAAATTGTCAGGCAATGCTTTCAATGCAGAACGCTTCCTGCTGATATGGATTGTATTCGTCTTTGTGTTTTTTTCGATGTCCGGTTCCAAACTGCCATCCTATCTGCTGCCGATGTTCCCTTCATTGGCTCTTTTAATGGGAAAGCGTCTGGTTGATATGCATCCGCGCAGGCTGTTCTGGGCCATCAGCCCGATCTTGCCTTTGGCTTTGCTGGCATTGGCTTTTGCGCCTTTTACCGCAAGGCTGGCGGACACACCGTTAGAAACACAGGTATATGGCGAATATGCTTATTGGCTGGTAGCCGCATTTCTGCTTTGGGTGCTGGGTGTGATTGGCGCGCTGATTTTGCTGCGCCGCTCGAGCGTTAAGGAACCCAAGCTGGTGGCTGTTCTGGTTCTTGCATTCAGCTTTCTGATTGCCTCCCAGCTTGGCACATCCGGTTACAACACCATAGCCAAAGAGCGCTCCTCATACTTCATCGCGGATGCGATACGTCCATACGTCAAGGCGGACGTACCATTTTATTCGATCGCCACCTACGATCAGACTTTGCCGTTTTATTTGAAGCACACTTTTATTCTGGTGCAATACCAGGACGAGATGGATTTCGGTATCAAGCAGGAACCGGAGCGCTGGATACCCGACATCGCCGCTTTCGCGAAGGTTTGGCAGGCCCAGCCGGCAGCGCTGGCGATCACGCCGGTAGATATTTTCCCGCAATTCAAGCAATTGAATTTAGACATGAAGATCATTTATGAAGATACGCTGTATGTTGTGGTGAGCAAACCATGAGGTTAGTATCACACATGATATTTCTCAGGAGGTTCAAATGAACTTGATCAGCTTCGGTCTCATTTTCACCGGCGTGATGCTCAACGCTGCCGCGCAGATACTGATGAAGGCGGGCACGAACAGCATCGGCTTTTTCGAGTTCAGTGTTGAGAACATTCTGCCCATCGGCTGGAAGCTGGCAACTGAATGGCACATCATCGCAGCGCTGTTCTGTTATGCGCTGAGCGTGGTGATCTGGATACTCGCGTTGTCGCGCGTGCCGGTCAGCATCGCCTTTCCGATGTTGTCCATGGCTTATGTGGTGAATGCCATGGCAGCATGGTATCTGCTTAATGAAGCCTTCAATCCAACCAAACTGGCAGGCATGGGGGTGATTATTCTGGGTGTCATCATTATTTCGCGGGCATAAAGCCAATGCTATTCACCGAACCGTTCGTGCTGACCCTTCGACTTTGCTCAGGACTAAAGGCAATGTCGAAGCATCAGTCAGAATGGATGTAGGAATTCTTTAACGGATATATCCATGAATACTTTTTTACCGTTCTCCAAACCCACCATAGATGAAGCCACCATCGCCTCGGTAGTGGATGTGCTGCGTTCCGGCTGGATCACCAGCGGACCCAAGGTGCAGGAATTCGAGAAAAAACTATCAGAATACTTCGGCGGACGTCCGGTGCGCACCTTCAACTCCGGCACCTGCACGATGGAAATTGCCCTGCGTATTGCGGGCATTGGTGCGGGTGATGAAGTCATCACCACGCCGATTTCGTGGGTGGCTACCGCCAATGTGATTATTGAAGTGGGCGCGACGCCGGTGTTTGCCGACATCGATCCAATCACGCGCAACATCGATCTGGACAAGCTGGAAGCGGCGATCACACCGCGCACCAAGGCCATCATCCCGGTCTATCTGGCGGGCAAGCCGGTGGATATGGACAGGCTGTATGCGATAGCCAGGAAGCACAAACTGCGTGTGGTCGAAGATGCAGCGCAAGCCATCGGTTCGTCATGGCATGGCAAGCCCATCGGCTCGTTCGGAGATTTCGTCTCATTCAGCTTTCAGGCCAACAAAAACATCACCACCTCCGAAGGCGGCTGTCTGGTGCTGAACAACGCCGAGGAAGCCACGCTCGCCGAAAAGTATCGCCTGCAAGGCGTGACGCGCAGTGGCTGGGACGGCATCGAGGTGGATGTGCTGGGCGGCAAATACAACATGACCGATGTCGCCGCCGCGATCGGCTTGGGCCAGTTTTCAAAATTGAATGACATCACCGCACAGCGGCGCAAACTGGCGCGGCATTATTTCGCTACGCTTGGAAAAGATTTCGAGGCGCAAACTGGCGCACAATTGCCTCCTGCCGATTTCGAGTCTACCAACTGGCACCTGTTTCAGATCGTGCTGCCGGAGCGCATCAAACGCGCCGATTTCATGGCGAAAATGAAAGACAGGAACATCGGCGTCGGCTATCACTATGCGCCTATCCACCTGTTCAAACTGTATCGCGCGCTAGGCTTCAGGGAAGGCATGTTCCCGGTCGCCGAGCGCGTTGGCAAACAGATCGTCTCGTTGCCGATGTTCTACGCGATGAATGAGGCGGATGTTGAGCGGACTTGTAAGGCGATGCGCGAGGTGTTGGGGTAGGGCGCAACGCATAGCGGTTGAGCCGGACGATTCATGCGGCGGATCGCCTGCATCCACTACGCTGGCTAATTAGGAAGCGCAGGTATCTTGTCGCATGCTGGTGGCTCGTCCAGCCTCAAGCTACCGACTCCCCATTTTCTATGCTTTTTTTCCAGAGCCATCACTACCACGGGGGATTTTGAAGCCTCATCAACTACTGTCTCTAATACCACCAACTCCGGGCGTGGTTTAGTCGTGTCATACCACTCTCCCCATGCGTTTGCCTCGATGTTTCTATAGATAATATGGAACGGTCTGGCTGCCTTTGTGACAACCACTACCCGTCCAGACCATTCGAGGCCATTCAGCTTGTCAATGTCTGTTATCTCTTTCAGCGGTTGAACCCCCACATGGGGTTCGAGAAGTTGGTATAGATTTGCGAGACCATCCAAATGGGCTACCTCTATAGCCGCTGTCATTGTAGCCGCCGCATAGCTGAACAAAAAGGGCACCATCACAACGTGACAAATGCGACTTAACGTAATCAGTTGCGAAAGCCAACGCTTCTTTTGTTTCTGTAGTTTTTAACTTGTATTCCCCGCGCTCTTGGCGCGGGACAACACGATTTTGACTTTAAGCGTAGCTCGCCGATTTTGTTTTTCTGCGCCTATCCCCGTGGTCTTGCCACGGGGATAGGCGCAGGGCGAGCGAAGCAAATTTATTTCAGATAGGGCGACCTTGCTCTTGGGCTGGTGTATACGATTTGCACTGGTAAGGTGTCTGTCATTTTTTCTTTGTTTTGATTTCACTTTTTTACCTCCTGCACCACCACATGCGCCCGCTCGATCTCGCGGTGAAAACTTGCCGGGATGCGCGCCCAATCCATGATGTCCACGCGGATTGGCAGGTTGCTTTCGGTGAAGGCTTCCTTGAGGTCATACAGCGCGCTGCTTTCTTCTTGCAGGTTTTGCGGGTTGCGCAGCACGAGGTCGAGGTCGCTGGCTTCGTGGCCGCTGCCGGTGACGCGGCTGCCGTAGGCCCAGACTTCTGTGAGTGGTACGTGGGTGCGGAGCAGAGCCTTGACCTGTTCCAGATATTTTTGCGGCAAGTCGAGCGAGATGGTTGGGGACGCAGGCATGGCGGCGCTATTCCTTGTCGCCGAATCCGGCACGCAGGGCGGCTTCCAGTGTTTTTGCATCCGCAATGAAGCTCGGCAGGAGCACCAAGGTCTCTTTGGCGAAACCTTCACCGTAATCGTGTGCGGTGTTGTTGCGGTTGTCGCGGTTGTCGCGGTAGGCGAACCAGCGCGCAACTTCTTCAGTCCTTGAGCGCACGCTTGATGAGCTTGAAAGCGGTCTCCTGGGCGAGTTCGTAGCCCTTGACGATGGCATTGCGGAATACTTCCTGGTCTATGCTGTCCGGCCCGGCTTCCCGAAAAAAAGCAAGAGAAGATTCGAGTGTGCCGATGCAGCGTTTGAGGTGGTCGGTGTTGAGCATGTTTACTCCTGAGTGGTATAGCCCTAAGCGGCAAGATTTTACGAATGCTATAGGTTTTTAGCGCGATACGCTATGCAACCAGCGAGGGCTTAATGCACCGTTTGCAGATTACGCGTAGTTCGGGCTTTAGCCATTCGACTGAACCGCGAGTGGCAAGCCGTTGGTTAAAGCCCGACCTTGTTTGGTTTTACACTCCTTGCTTCAAGCTCGCCGAGATAAAATCGTCCAGGTCGCCGTCCAGCACGGCCTGAGTATTGCCGACTTCATGGTTGGTGCGCAAATCCTTGATGCGCGACTGGTCGAGCACGTAGGAGCGGATCTGGTGCCCCCAGCCGATGTCGGTCTTGCCATCTTCCATCGCCTGCTTCTCGGCATTGCGCTTGCGCAGCTCTTCTTCGTAGAGGCGCGATTTCAGCATCGCCATCGCTTCGGCGCGGTTGCGGTGTTGCGAGCGGTCGCTCTGGCACTGCACCACGATATTGGTCGGCAGGTGGGTGATGCGCACTGCCGAGTCGGTCTTGTTGATGTGCTGGCCGCCCGCGCCCGAGGCGCGGTAGGTGTCCACGCGCAGGTCAGCGGGGTTGATCTCGACTTCGATGGATTCGTCCACTTCGGGATAGACGAACACGCTGGAAAACGAGGTATGGCGGCGGTTTCCGGAATCGAACGGCGACTTGCGCACCAGCCGGTGCACGCCGGTTTCGGTGCGCAGGTGACCGTAGGCATAGTCGCCGATCACCTTGATGGTCGCGCCCTTGATGCCGGCGACCTCGCCGTCGGATTGTTCCAGCACCTCGACCTGAAAGCCCTTGCGTTCGCAGTAGCGCAGA
>JACREA010000187.1 GCA_016218465.1 Nitrosomonadales bacterium
ACGCCTGCACCTGGCGAAGACGCTGATCGCAGGCGGCAACGTGCTGCTGCTCGACGAACCCTCCAACGACCTCGACGTGGAAACCCTGCGCGCCCTCGAAGACGCGCTGCTCGAATTCGCCGGCTGCGTGATGGTCATCTCCCACGACCGCTGGTTTCTCGACCGCATCGCCACCCATATCCTCGCGGCGGAAGGCGATTCCAAATGGACGTTCTTCGACGGCAACTACCAGGAATATGAGGCGGACAAACGGAAGCGGCTGGGCGAAGAAGGTGCGAAGCCTAAGCGGATTCGGTATAAGCCGATTAGCCGGTGAGTTATTAAGGATAAGATTTACGGTTTTTTAGCTTTGATGCGGTCGCAGTTGTTTTTTCTTTTGGGGATGGGATGAACATGGAAAATAAGTATCCCCCATTAAAGCCGGGGCTTTATTTTGTGAGCCGCTCAAAGCGGCTTAACGGGGCCGCTTACGCGGCCCCTACCCTTGTGGCCACCTGAAGGTGGCCGTTTAGCGCCATAGGTTCATCTGGTCTATGCGCTTGTCTTCTGTCTCTTGATGCCTGATGTATTCACGTATCGATTCTTCATCTCGCCCTACCGTCGATACAAAGCACCCTCCCGCCCAAAAGTGTTGCACTACAAAGTTGCGCTTGTTTTCTCCGTACACCCGCGCCAGATGGATCGCGCTCTTCCCTTTGATATGTATCCGTGCAAAAAATACCCAACCGCTTGCGGCTGGGTATAAACTGCGTCCATCAATCCGCTGGCTTTGGGCCAGCCTTTGCCCCTAGGGGGTGGGGGGGGTTGAACCCGCAGAAGTTAAAGAGATCCAATAAATCAACTATAAACATCCAGGTATCTGCTCCGCATCGCTCATTTTGACCAAACTTAAACCCCCCCCTTCCGGATATATGGCCGCCCTTGCCAGTTGCAGCAACATCGTTAATGAACCGTAGAATAATTGTGAGGCTGGCTTGCCAAAATTTTTAATTCTTTATTCAAGAAACTGATTTGATTCCGCCCGTTGTTTTTTGCCTGATACATCGCCATGTCTGCTTCTTTGAGAAGGGTTTCATGACTTTCCTGATGTTCGGCAAACAGGGTCACGCCGATACTCGATGTGCAACGATGCTCGACGGTGATGTGTTTCGTTTTTTCCTTTTTCTGCAACGACAGAAAATACGGCTCGGCTAGCGAGGCACGGATTTTTTCGGCAACGATGTTCGCCTGTGCGGCAGAACCACTTTCACATATATCCAATTCACCGAGTATCACCACAAACTCGTCGCCACCAAAACGCGCGACCGTATCCACGGCGCGCACGCATTGGGTAATACGGCGCGCCGCTTCGATCAAAAGCAGGTCGCCGGCAACGTGCCCGTGCGCATCATTGAGCGGCTTGAAGTTATCCAGGTCGATGAACATCACCGCGCCATAGCGGCCGCTACGCCTGCTTGTCGCCGCAGTCATTATCAGCCGGTCGTTCAACAAGCGGCGATTGGGCAAATGGGTCAACGGGTCATAATAGGCAAGATTGTGGATCTCGTTTTCGGCAAATTTTTGCTGGGTAATATCGGTGAAAATGCCGATATAGTTGGTAATTTGGCCTTCTTCCCCAATAACTGCGGTAATGGTCAGCGACATCGGGTGTATCTTGCCGTTCTTGCGGCGGTTCAATATTTCACCCTGCCAGTTATTTTCAAGTTTTACTGTTGCCCACAGGCGGCGATAGAATTTTTTGTCCTGTTGACCCGCCACCAGCAAAGCCGGTTTTTTACCCACCACTTCCTCGCTGGCGTAGCCTGTTATTTCCGTGAATGACCGATTGACCTTGAGAATATTTCTTTCGGCATCGGTAATCATTATTCCTTCCTGCGACTCGAACGTGGCAGCCGCTATGCATAGCTCGTTATATTGCTGCCTGAGCTTTGCCTGTTGCTCCAGCATGGGGCGCAAGACAAAAACATTAAGTGCGGGAATGCAAATGAACGCGGTCAACATGGCATTCAGGAACTCCCAGTTGAAACCAGAAACATTCTGGTCCAGAGTCAGCTTGAAAACACCTTCTATCGCCAGCAACATTGCAAGATTAGCGACCAGAATGATGTAGGCCATCATGCCCGCCGCACCGACTGGAGAGCGGCTGAACTTCAAAAACCTTGAACCCAAATTATTCATTTGCTCGAACACCGGCAAAGAAACATCGGGCAACCGCGACTTCAGGGCGGCGGCATTTTGCACTGCTTTGATTACGCCGTCTTTAAGCATAAATCGCCGCTGGCTCAGAGTCGTTTACCACATCGCGGTTAAACCGGTCGGGAGTTATTGGCTGTGGTTGGCATTTCTCAGCGATTTCCGCTCCACTGCCTTTGCTTACGCGCGCGCACAGCTCTTTAGACGGCTTGAACTGCGGTATATATTTTGCCGGCTCTTTCAATTTGAAACCGGTTCGGCGATCACTTTTCTGTTTTTGCGGAAGCTGATTCAGCGAGAAGCTGCCGAAGCCGCGAATTTCAATGCGCCCACCTTTTGCAAGGGTGCCACACAGCGAGTCCAGAATCACCTTGACTGTCTTTTCGGCGTCTTTTGCCTTAAGTTGCGGGTGCATCTCGGCGATGCGTTTGATAAATTGTATTTTGTCCATAGCTTCTCATTTGACCTTCTTTCAAATAAATACACATCACTCAAATGAACTAATCCAAATGGACTATATGGGATAGAATTTACTTGCTTGTTTTAGCTGCCATCTCCCAACAAAAAAATCGCATCCTTATTCCAAAAACCATGAAATCAACACCTAACATATACATCTTTAACCAATTTATAATTCCTTGGGAGTTAATCTAATGAGTCCGCACAACACACAAGACCGATTTATCACGTTACCGGATGGGCGGAAACTGGGCTATGCCGAATATGGTGCGCCAAATGGCGGGCCGGTGCTGTTTTTTCATGGCTCACCCGGTTCGCGGCATATTCACGCCGACAAGGCCGATATTGCGGCACGGCGCGGAGTCAGGCTGATCGCGGTGGATCGTCCTAGCTACGGTTTATCGGATCCGCAGCCGGGACGCACGATGCTGGATTGGCCGGATGACATCGCGGCACTGGCGGATGCGTTGGCTTTGCAGCGGTACGCGATCATCGGCTTTTCGGGCGGTAGCCCGTACGCCCTCGCCTGCGCTAAAAAGCTACCCGGACGGGTGACAAAAATCGCTCTGGTCGGAGCGTTCGCGCCACCGGGAGCGCCCGGAGTGATGGAAGGCATGTCGCCCGCAGTCAGCGGACTGTGGGCGCTGGCACAAGCGAATCCAGACGAACTGAGGAATACCTTCGCCACTATTGCATCGTCGCCTGCAGCTCTGGTGGAAGCCATGTCCGCATCCTTGCCGGAATGGGACAAAATTGAGGTTAATAAACGCACGGCGGAATTCGAGGCGGAATACGCGCAAGCGCTTCGCAACGGAGTTGAAGGTGTTGCCTCCGATTTTGTGTTGATCTCAGGGAACTGGGGTTTCCCGCTGGACGGCATCAATACAGAAATACATCTGTGGTGCGGGACGGTTGACCAAAATACACCGCCCGCCATGACAAATTACCTCTCGTCAATACTCCCAAATAGCCGCACCTTCATGCTGCCGGATGAAGGACATTTATCACTCTATGTGCACTGGGAAGAAATTCTGGAGCGGTTGGTATAATCCCACCACATCGTTATTCCCGCGAACACGGAAATGACGTTGCAAATGAATTGCTGGTTGTTTTATTCACTCATCCCGGCAGTGCGCCAGCGTGCCGGTCGCCAGCAGCATCAGTAATTCAGCCTGCCCTTTCGCGCCGGTCTTGGCGAACACGGAGCCCAGTTGCACCCGTGCGGTACTCAGGGAAATCCCAAGGTCGTTTGCCGCCTGCTCCAGACTGTTGAATTCGGCAAGTTTTGCCGCCAGCTTCGATTCCGCTGGGCTGAGTCCAT
>JACREA010000189.1 GCA_016218465.1 Nitrosomonadales bacterium
GAACGCACGGTATGGCCGGGTCCTTTAGGCGCGATCATGATCACGTCCATATTGGCGGGCGGCACGATCTGGTTGTAATGGATATTGAAGCCGTGAGCGAACGCCAATGCGGCGCCAGACTTCAGGTTCTTCGCCACGTCGGCGTGATACACCTCCGGCATGGTCTCGTCCGGCAACAGCATCATCACCACATCGGCACCCTTTACTGCGTCGGCGATCTCGGCAACCTTGTGGCCGGCGGACTCGGCTTTTTTCCACGATGCGCCTCCCTTGCGCAGGCCGACCGTCACGTTGACGCCGGATTCCTTCAGGTTCTGTGCATGGGCATGGCCTTGCGAGCCGTAGCCGATGATAGTTACCTGCTTGCCCTTGATCAGAGACTGGTCTGCGTCTTTGTCGTAATAAACTTTCATGTTGCCCTCTTATGTTAAAAATTAAAGTTTCAAAATTCTCTCGCCGCGCCCGATGCCGGAAGCCCCGGTGCGCACTGTTTCCAGAATCAAATCACGGTCGATCGCATCCAAAAAGCTGTCCAGCATGGCACAGGTGTTCGTTAACTCTATCGTGCAAGTATGCTTCGACACGTCAATGATATGGCCGTGAAAAATATCCGAGATGCGCTTCAACTCTTCGCGATTACCGCTATGCGCACTAATCTTGACCAGCATCAGCTCGCGCTCGAGATGCTCACCCTCGCTCAAGTCGATCAACGCCGCGACATCCACCAGCTTGTTGAGCTGCTTGTTGATCTGTTCGATGACTGCATCCGAACCGCTGGTAACGATGGTCATGCGCGACAGGGTCGGATCTTCGGTCGGCGCCACCGACAATGATTCGATATTGTAGCCGCGCGCGGAAAACAGCCCCGCGACGCGCGACAATGCACCCGCCTCATTCTCCATCAACAGGGAAATAATGTGCCGCATTACAGTTCCTCCGCCAGGATAATTTCCGACAAGCCCCGGCCGCCGGGAACCATCGGATAGACGTTTTCTGTCGGATCGGTCCTGAAGTCCATGAACACCAGGTCGCGCCTGCGCGCAAATGCCTCTTTCAACGCCGGTTCGACATCCGCGGGTTTCTCGATGCGCATCCCGACATGCCCGTACGCCTCGGCCAATTTGACGAAATCAGGCAGCGCATTCATGTAGGTCTCGGAATAGCGGTTGCCGTGAAAGAATTCCTGCCACTGCCGCACCATGCCCAGATAACCGTTGTTGAGTGCGACAATCTTGATCGGCAGATGGAATTGCTTGCAGGTGGACAGTTCCTGGATATTCATCTGGATGCTGCCCTCGCCGGTCACGCAGGCGACCGTCGCGCCGGGGTTGACCATCTGCACACCCATCGCCGCCGGCAAGCCGAAGCCCATCGTACCCAGGCCGCCGGAAGTAACCCATCGACGCGGTTTGTCAAATTTGTAATATTGCGCGGTCCACATCTGGTGCTGCCCGACGTCGGTTGTGATGAACGCATCGCCGCCGGTTATCTCATGCAGCTTCTCGATCACGAATTGCGGCTTGATAATCTCGGAGGAATTTTTGTAGCGCATCTCGCCGCCTGCGGCGCGCCACTCTTCCACCTGTTTCCACCAAGCGGCCATGGCCGCTGCATCGGGCGCCTGCCTGCAGCTGCGCAGCACATCCAGCAGTTCATCGAGCACCAGTTTCACGTCGCCGACGATGGGCAGATCCACCTTGACGCGCTTGGCAATCGAGGATGGGTCGATATCGATATGGATGATCTTGCGCGGCATTTGCGCAAAGTGCTCGACGTTGCCGATCACGCGGTCGTCAAAGCGCGCGCCGACCGCCAGCAGCACATCGCAATGCTGCATCGCCATGTTGGCTTCATAGGTGCCGTGCATTCCCAGCATCCCGACAAAGTGCCTGTCGCTGGCCGGAAAGCCGCCGAGTCCCATCAGCGTGTTGGTGCAGGGAAAACCCAGCAAACGGACCAGGCCGGTCAATTGCGCGGATGCATCGGACAATACCACGCCGCCGCCCGCATAGATCATAGGCCGCTTGGCTCCCAGCAGCATCTGCGCCGCGTGCCGGATCTGCCCACTATCACCTTTACCCGCCGGATGATAGGAACGAATCATCACACTGGCCGGATACTCGAAGGTAGTTCGATGGTTGGAGACATCCTTGGGGATATCCACCAATACCGGGCCGGGCCGGCCCGACTTGGCGAGATAAAACGCTTTCTTGATGGTCGAGGCGATGTCCTTGACGTCCTTGACCAGAAAATTGTGCTTCACGCAGGGGCGGGTAATGCCCACTGCATCGACTTCCTGAAAGGCATCTTCGCCGATCGCGCCGGTCGGAACCTGGCCGCTGATGACCACCATCGGAGTGGAATCCATGTAGGCGGTCGCGATAACGGTCACGGCATTGGTCAGTCCAGGCCCGGATGTGACGAGCGCCACGCCCACCCTGTCGGAAGAACGCGCGTAACCGTCGGCTGCATGCACCGCGGCCTGCTCATGACGCACCAGCACATGCTTGACCTTATCCTGCTGAAACAGCGCATCATAAATGAACAACACCGCCCCGCCTGGATAGCCAAACACATATTCGACCTGCTCCTCCTGCAAACAGCGGATAAGTATCTCCGCTCCGGTCAACTCCATCACAAACACCCCATCACAAATACCTTGGCTTTATGCCAAAAAGAACCGCGTAAGATAAAGGCTGGCGGCATTTTGGTCAACCTTTGCCTCAAATTTGTATGGCTTCCTGCGGCGCAAGCGGCTTTTTGTTACTATCCCGCTTTGAATTAAGGAGTATTCAATCTGTCTAGCCCCGCCGAACTATCACAGTTTCTCAGCAGTGTGGAGCGTCGCGCTTACAAACAGGCGTTATATGCCGTGCGTGATGAGCACTCCGCGCTCGATATCGTACAGGACACGATGATCAAGCTCGCCGAAAAATACGGTGGCAAGCCAGCCGCAGAATTGCCGCTGTTATTCCAGCGTATCCTGCAAAATACTATTCGCGACTATTACCGCAGGCAAAAAGCCCGGAACGCCTGGACGACCCTGTTTTCCTCATTGACCCCCAAAAATGAAAACGATGAATTCGACCCGCTTGATAGCCTCCAGGATGATGCAAATCAGAGCTCGCCCGCCACACCTGATACATCCCTGCAACAAAGCCAGGTTATCGCGCTAATCGAACAAGCGCTTGGCAAACTTCCTGCACGTCAACGCGAAGCCTTCCTGCTGCGTTACTGGGAGGGTATGGATACAACCGAAACCGCTATTGCAATGGGATGCACCGAAGGAAGTGTAAAAACTCACTGTTCGCGTGCTGCACATGCGCTTGCCGTATCCCTGAAGAAAAAAGGAGTAGAACTGCCATGACTGACAAACTGAACCCCAAAAGAATCGCTCAACTGCTGACACAAGGCACGAGACAATTGGATTCTGGCACATTATCCGCATTGAGCAATGCGCGCCAGAAGGCCCTGCAAAGACAATCGATGCGCGTACCAGTTTTTACGCTTGCTGCAGGTCGCTGGGCGCATTTGCAGTTGCCGTTTTCGGCACATCCATGGATGTCCGCCGGATTGCTTGCGGCTGCGCTCATCGTCGGAACGGGTTATTGGCATCACGCCCAGGAACAGCAGATTGCTGATCTTGACGTGGCTATTTTGACTGACGAATTGCCGATAGAGGTTTTCGTTGATTAATTCAATCGTTACCACGTCTTAACGAATGCAATATTCTGCGCAAGTTAGAAATTTATTAGTTGCTGCCTTTCTGCTGCTGTGTATTACTGGCACGACTGCAAGCGCTGCGACCATATCATGGCATTCGCTTTCCCCTGCGCAACAAGAAGCGCTCGCACCTCTGGAACAGCAGTGGAGCATCCTGCCGGAGGTACAACAGCACCGCCTGCTAAAAACCGCTAAACGCTATTCTCATCTGACACCCGAACAAAAACATCGCTTTCTCAACCGATTGACAGCATGGAGCAAGCTCACCCCGGAGCAGCGCATGGCAGCACGGGAAAAATATCGCGCCTTTAATAAAGTGCCAGCAGAAAAACGTGAGCAGGTAAAACAGATGGTCAAGCAAGATCAGGCTAACAAGGCTCAGCAATCTGTCAGCAGCGTACCAGCAGCGCCATCAGCAAATTCTCCTTAACTTGGCGCA
>JACREA010000188.1 GCA_016218465.1 Nitrosomonadales bacterium
CGAATTCCGCTGGGAAGACCAATTCAACCTCGGCCTCGACCCGGACAAGGCGCGCGAATTCCACGACGAAACCCTGCCCAAGGAATCCGCCAAGGTCGCGCACTTCTGCTCGATGTGCGGCCCGAGTTTCTGCTCGATGAAAATCTCGCAGGACGTGCGCGACTTCGCCGCGCAGGAAGGAATGGACGAGCAAACCGCACTTAACAAAGGCATGGAACAGAAAGCGGTGGAGTTCGTGAAGCATGGTAGCCAGTTGTATAGCAAAGCTTAACAAGCCCAGCATCCTGAAAGAGAAAAAGAACCGCATTGCTGTTTTTTTTTACGGCAAACCTAACCCAAGGAAAGTAATATGAAACACACCGCCCTCATCACCGCCCTGGCCATACTTGCCCTTGCTGCTTGCGAAAACAAACCTGCCGACAAACCCTTTGTTCCGACGACAGCCACACCCCTCACGCCCCTAATCACCGAACCCGCTTTGCCCCCCGGACATCCGGCTAAAGGCACAGGCGGCTCGACGATGCCATCCCCGGAAACACCCGACGTCGAAAAATTGGAAAAAGCCACCGTCGTCAGCACCATCGACGTCCCGGGTTTCACCTATATCGAAATCCAACAGGGCCATAAAACCCGCTGGCTCGCATCCAATACATCCGATGCGAAAAAAGGCGATGTCATTGAGTTTGAAGGCAGCTCGACCCTGGAAAATTTCAAGAGCAAAAAACTGGATCGCACTTTTCCCAGCATTACCTTCGTCAATAACGTAACCGTCGTAAAAGGCAAATGATCGTTGTGAGTAATCGGGCTCCGTCCCTAGGAATTCCGCAACGCAGCAGTTGGGATGAAATTTGGATTTATAGAGTTGCCCTATACAAATGGCTGTACCAGGAAATATATACGCCCAACGCCTTATCCGCCACCGCCGCAACCCAGACCACAACCGTCATCCCGCTCGACACCTCATTGGCGCTACTGGCTGCGTTCAGTAAAGTCATGGAACAGAAGCCAGTGGAATTTGTGCAGCAGGGCGGGAGTATTTGCCGCAAGGCTTAGGTTTGCATCGGATGCTGTTCAGGTTATCATTCGCCAATGAGCCATCAAACTGAAAAGCGAGTTTCCGTTTTCGATAACCCTGCATACCCCGTAAGTGAGGTTGCGCGCATCCTCAACCTGCCCGCAGCAACCGTAAAAGCATGGTGCTTCGGCCAAGCCTATCGCGCGGCCTCCGGCAAGTCTATGCGATTCAAGTCAGTGATACAGCCAGCCGACGCAAACGCGCGGCTGCTTTCCTTTGCCAACTTATGTGAACTGCATGTCCTGTCGGCCATACGCCGACATCATAAAATTCCTTTGCCCAAAGTCCGCGACAGTATTAGCTATGTGCAAGCACAGCTCGGAACCGACAGACCATTGATAGACCGGCAATTCAGAACCAACGGCATTGACTTGTTTGTTGAACACGCTTCGCATTGGCTGAATGTTTCAAAACAGGGGCAAGAATCGTTACGGGGCGAATTCGTCTTGGCACTTGCCCGTATCGAATGGGATCGCAACGGCATGCCTATCCGCTTGTTCCCCTTCAGCCGCAGCACTGCACCGGATGCAGAACAACCAAAGTCCATCGTCATTGATCCCCGGCTTTCCTTTGGGCGCCCGGTGCTCTCCGATGTGGCCGTGCCCACAGAGATAATTGTTGGACGCTTCAGGGCGGGCGACTCGATGGTCGATATGGCAAAGGACTACGGCGTTGACGAAAAAGAAATCGAAGAAGCGCTCCGCTTCGAACAACGCCGCGCCGCCTGATACCCCGGTACTATTTATCGACCGGTGCGCATGGAGCAACAAGCTCGGTGAAGCACTGACTAAAATTGGCGCACCTTTCATCCCACACCATGAAAAATTTGAGCCTGCCTGTCCGGATGAAAAATGGCTTGAAGCTGTAGGCAGGCAAGGCTGGATCGTGCTGACACGGGACAAAAACATCCGGCGCAAACCCAATGAACTTTGTGCATTCAAAGAATTCGGCGTGATTGGTTTTGTGCTCACCTCAGGCGACGCTTCCGCCGCCGACACCGCCGCACTCGTCACCGCCATTTATCCGAAACTGATTCGAAAAGCCCGTGGGATCAAACCACCTGCCATGTTTTCGATAACACTTGCGGGGGCAATTACGCCAATCAAACTATAGGATGGGCGCGCGCAATTTCGCCGCCGCTCAAGGCGTGGACGAACAGACCGCGCTCAGCAAAGGCATGGAGAAGAAGGCGGAAGAGTTTGTGAAGCGAGGCAGCCAGTTATATAGCAAAGCTTAATAAGCCCAGCATCCTGAGAGAGAAAAAGAACCGCATTGCTGTTTTTAATACGGCAAACCCAAACCAAGGAAAGCAATATGAAACACACCGCCCTCATCACCGCCCTGGCCATACTTGCCCTCGCTGCTTGCGAAAACAAACCTGCCGACAAACCCGTCGTTCCGCCGACAACTACTCCCCTCACGCCCCTAATCACCGCACCCGCTTTGCCCCCCGGACATCCGGCTAAAGGCACAGGCGGCTCGACGATGCCATCTCCAGAAACACCCGAAGTCGAAAAATTGGAAAAAGCCACCGTCGTCAGCACCATCGACGTCCCGGGTTTCACCTATATCGAAATCCAACAGGGACACCAGACCCGCTGGCTCGCATCAAATACAACCGATGCGAAAAAAGGCGATGTCATTGAGTTTGAAGGCAGCTCAACCCTGGAAGACTTCAAGAGCAAAAAACTGGATCGCACCTTCCCCAGCATCACCTTCGTCAATAACGTAACCGTCGTCAAAGGCAAATAATCGCAGCGCAAGCGCTTGAAACCGGCAAGGTCTTAAGCGCACTCAGCAAAGGTATGGGAACTTATGCTTGAAGAGTTTGTGAAGCAGGGCAGCCAGTTGTATCGCAAGTCTTGAGAAATTTTCCCTCTTTGACAATCAGGATTTTTCTACGGAGGATTCCGAGTATCTTCTGAATTCTTTCGGCAACACCGCTTTCATACCTGAAGAATTCATATCCTCGGTGTCGTAGGTCAAATCCAGCCGCTGTAGTGCTATCGCCAGCCGCCGGACGCTACCAAGTCCTGTACGATCACCGGGCGCTCTATCCTTTAGCTTCTTCGGCTTGGACGCAGCTCCACGCTTC
>JACREA010000026.1 GCA_016218465.1 Nitrosomonadales bacterium
ACAAGCATTTAGCTTTATCTCGTCAATATCGGAAATGTAGATGCCTGTAAACGGGGCACCACCCTCCAGACTGGTTTTCCATGCACCCACTACACCGCCATCAATCCACTCGTTAGTGCCTCTGATACGGGATCGACCAGCACCACAAAACAAATCGAAATAAACCGCACCACCTTTTCTTTCGCCAATATATTTCTTGCGCGTGCCACGAGAAATGTCTAAGTATCGCTTAAGATATGTGTGCTTTTCTTTTGCCCAAGCGCCCACTTCATCAGCAGGTAGCCCATCATCGCCATCAATTAGCCCCACAGTGCTTCCTTTGCTTGTGTGATACTAAACATTTGGGCGCAAGCCGCCCTACTTTGCACCCAACTGCTCTGATTAGCCACCATATCAACACCGCACAGCGGTGTAATGCCTTATGAGCAACTCACGTTAACCCTCATGAATCGAATCCCTTTCCTAATCCGCCTGCTTGCGCAAAAACGACGGAATATCGTAAGTATCCACGCCGGATTTCTCCATCGCATCTACCGCTGCCCTGCGCCCGCTTCTCATGATGGTCGGCGTATCAAGCTCCCCGTAATTCACGTTGGCGATCGGCTCATCATGTGTACCGGTGCGCTGGTAAGCTTCTTCACCCCGATACACCACCTCCGGCTTGGGTTGCTTGCGCGCCATCGGTGAGCCGAGGCCGGTTGCCACAACGGTCACACGCATTTCATCTCCCATGGTTTCATCGAACACCGAACCGACGATCACGGTCGCTTCTTCTGCGGCAAATTTGACGCACTCCATTACTTCGTCGATTTCCTTCAGTTTCAGCTGGCTCGAAGAAGTGATATTTACCAGCACGCCGCGCGCGCCGGTCATATCCACATCCTCCAGCAACGGGCTGGCAATCGCACGTTCAGCCGCATTGCGCGCCCGATCCGCGCCGGAAGCGATCGCCGAACCCATCATCGCCATGCCGTTTTCCGACATCACGGTGCGTACGTCAGCGAAGTCAACGTTAATCAATCCCGGCACGTTGATCACTTCGGCGATTCCCGCCACAGCGCCCTGCAATACGCCGTTGGCGGCCTTGAAGGCTTCCGGAACGGTGACATCATTGCCCAGCACCTCCATCAGCTTGGAATTGGGCACGATTATCAGCGAATCCACATGCTCGTGCAGCGCTTCAATACCGGCCTTGGCAAAGCGCATCCGGTTTCCTTCATAGGCAAACGGCTTGGTGACCACCGCCACGGTCAGAATATCCATTTCCTTGGCAATTTGCGCAATGATAGGCGCAGCGCCCGTTCCTGTACCTCCACCCATGCCGGCAGTGATGAACACCATGTGAGCGCCACTAAGCATCTCCCTGATGAGCTCACGATCTTCTTCTGCTGCCGCTTGCCCAACCGATGGCTTGGCTCCCGCGCCCAAACCCTTGGTGATAGCCGCACCTATCTGCAACTGCGTGCGCGCCTTGCTTCGATTAAGAGCCTGTACATCGGTGTTGATGACGATGAACTCGACTCCCTGCACGCCCTGCTCGATCATATGGTCCACGGCGTTACCGCCGCAACCACCCACACCGATCACCTTGATGACCGCGTCCTGTGTTTCTGCTTCCATTAGTTCAAACGGCATCGTTTTCTCCTTTTTAAAGTTACAAATTAACCCTGGTTACACCCCGAAGCCCAACCCACCAATCCCTGCAAAATAAATTTAAAAATTCCCCTGCAACCATGTTTTCATCCTGTCCAACACATCGCTAAATGAATTTGACTGCATTCGCGTTTCTTCCTTGCGCTGATGATGCTCCAGGCCATACAACAGCAGACCCACGCCAGTCGCCATGCGCGGTGTTTTCACCACATCGGATAAGCCCCCGACATATTTCGGAATACCCAAACGAACCGGCAGATGGAAAATTTCCTCGCCCAGCTCGACCATGCCTTGCATGGCGCTGCTGCCGCCCGTAATCACGATGCCCGATGACAGCAAATCCTCGAAGCCGCTGCGGCGCAGCTCCTGCTGAACCAGCGAATACAATTCCTCGACGCGCGGCTCGATCACTTCCGCCAAGGTTTGGCGCGAAAGCATGCGCGGCCCCCGCTCACCTACGCCGGGTACCTCGATTGCGCCGCTATCTGCCAGTTGGCGTAGTGCGCAGCCATGCTTGATCTTGATGTCTTCGGCATCCTGAGTCGGAGTGCGCAATGCCATGGCAATGTCATTGGTGATCTGATCTCCGGCAATCGGTATCACTGCGGTATGCCTGATCGCTCCTCCGGTAAACACCGCGATATCGGTAGTGCCGCCGCCGATGTCCACAAGACATACGCCGAGCTCCTTTTCATCGTCGGCCAGCACCGCCTTGGCGGATGCCAATGGCTGCAGAATCAGCTCGTTGACTTCCAGGCCGCATCGATGAATGCACTTCATGATGTTCTGAACCGCCGCTACTGCACCGCTGACGATATGCACCTCGGCATCCAGCCGCATTCCACTCATACCCAGCGGCTTTTTGATTCCATCCTGTCCATCGATGCTGAATTCCTGTTCAAGAATGTGCAAAATCTGCTGGTCACTCGGCAGGCTGATCGAACTGGCAGTCTCAATAACGCGTTCGATATCGGCTGCGGCGACCTCCTTTTCCTTGATCTTCACCATGCCACGCGAATTAATGCTGCGTATATGACTGCCAGCGATACCGGTATAGACCTCATGGATTTTGCAATCAGCCATCAACTCAGCCTCTTCCAGCGCGCGCTGAATCGCCCCCACCGTGGCTTCGATGTTGACCACCATTCCTTTCTTCATGCCGTCAGATTCGTGCATTCCCATGCCGATCACTTCCAGCATCCCATCCGGTTTGACCTCGCTGACGATGACGACTATCTTGGACGTGCCAATGTCCAGTCCGACTACCAGGTTTTTGGCTTCTTTGCTTCTAATCATTGCTTGCCCTCCTGACAGAAGACAAATATCTGAAAGTAAAGAACAGAAAATCCGTCTTCGCTCATCAACTCACTGTCCATCGATTCATCCCCCGTTCTTTACCTTTCAACACCTGTCTTGCTGCAAACCCGTTGCGGTAGCGCAAATCCACATATTTCGCCTCGCCACCGCCCTCTGCCTTCTGTATTCTGTTTTCTGTATACGGGTACACCGACACGAACCTCGCTAAACGCTGCTGCATATCTTCACGCCCCAACTCCAGCAACAGGCCGTTACTCAATCTCGCTTGCCATGCATGTCGCGGTGACAGTGCTATTTGCGTCACCGACAAGCCAAGCGCTGAAACCTGTTGATTGAATATGGCATAGAGCTGCGCAATCTCGATCGATGTACCGTCCTGCCCAATAAAACTTGGCAAAACCTGCTCGCTACTCGCAACAAAAATTTCACCTTGCAGATTCACCAGCGCGCTGTTATTCCAACGCGCCATCGCCTGATGCTCTTCCAACTGCACCGCCAGGCGATGTGGGAATTCGCGGCGAATACTCACGCTGCGCACCCACGGCAACTTTTCCAATGACTGTCTTAAACGCTCGATGTCCACAGTAAATAAATTGCCGCGCACTTCACTACGCACCACTTTCAACAGATCCACTGCGGAAACCCGATGCGGAGCCGCGCTCAAGCGCACACTTTGCAACGGGAGCAAACCCGGCAATCTCATCGCGTGATTGACAATCCCATACAGCATCGCTGACACACTGAAAACAATCAGCGCGTTGGCGGTATTGCGTAACAATATTGCGTTATCCCACATCGCCCTCTCCTCAATCCTGATCAAGCAACTAGCCATCTGACTAGGCTGTCCAAAGACGACAGCCAAGTCATTGGTTATCTCCCGCATAAAGCCCTCTCTCTAACTCTCTCCCGGAGATTCCCTCTCCCCAACCCTCTCCCGCAAGCGGGCGAGGGAGCAAACGTGAAAAGCAATTTGCAACTTCTGCGGGAGAAAGGACAAACGTGAAAATCATCCTTCAATCCTCGGGCGAGGAAGCGAACGTGAAGAACCATTTTTTAATTCAGCCAGCTCCAGTATGCGCAGCACCAGTTGCTCGAAACTTATCCCCGCCTGGCGTGCCGCCATCGGCACCAAACTGTGATCGGTCATGCCCGGCGAAGTGTTCACTTCGAGCAGATACGGCTGACCCATTTCATCCATCAGGAAATCCACGCGTCCCCAGCCTTGTCCGCCGATCAACGCAAAAGCTTGTTTAGCCAGCCGCTGCATTTCGGCTTCTAGTGCCTTGCTCAGGCCGCATGGGCACAAGTAACGGGTGTCGTCGCGCAGGTATTTCGCCTCATAGTCGTAGAACTCATTAGCCGGTTCGATCTTGATTACCGGCAACGCCTGATCGCCCAGAATCGCGGCGGTGTATTCGCCGCCGCCGATGAAACTTTCTGCAATCACCAATTTGTCGTGTTTGGCGGCTGCCTGATAAGCGCTGTGCAATTCGCCGACCGCCTTCACCTTGCTGATTCCGACACTGGAACC
>JACREA010000192.1 GCA_016218465.1 Nitrosomonadales bacterium
CCCATCAACCTCTGCAGGTAGCAGGGGTGGAAATGCGCAGTTTATCCCTATCATGATGGTCAAGCGGGCATGATGGTCAAACGGTCATGAAAAAATCTACCTTGCCTGGTTTGCTGGTGCTGGTGATAAGGCGCGATCTGGTGCTGGCGATGCGTCGCCGCGCGGATGTGCTTACCACGCTGATTTTTTTCGTGATGGTGGTCAGCCTGTTTCCGCTGGGTGTCGGGCCGGAAATGAGCATGCTGCGCAAGATGGCTCCGGGCGTGTTGTGGGTGGCCGCGCTGTTGTCTTCGATGTTGTCGCTGGGGCGGTTGTTCTCGGCCGACTATCTGGACGGTACGCTGGAACAAATGATGCTGGCGCCGCAGTCGTTGTCGATGTTGGTGCTGGGCAAGATGACGGCGCACTGGATGGTGTCGGGTTTGCCGCTGGTGTTGATGGCCCCGGTACTTGGTTTGCAGTTCGATATGCCGGTGCAGGCGCTTGGCGTATTGATTATAGGTTTGCTGCTGGGAACGCCGGTATTGAGCATGGTAGGCGCGATTGGCGCTGCGTTGACGCTGGGCTTGCGTGGCGGAGGTGTACTGTTGTCGCTGCTGGTGTTGCCGTTGTGCATTCCGGTGCTGATATTTGGCACGGGGGCGGTTGAAACGGTATCAACCGGATTAAGCGTGGCGTCCCATTTGTCCTTGTTGGGCGCGTTGCTGGTATTGGCCCTGGTGTTCACCCCGTGGGTGACGGCGCAGGCTTTACGTATTTCGATGGAGTAACAAATTGGCAATAAACTGGTTCAAATATTCCGCTCCTACGACCTTCTACGGCCTTGCCGGAAAGATGATTCCCTGGTTTGCGTTTTCCGCCGCGATCCTGTTTGTCATCGGGTTATATATCGGCTTTGTGGTTGCGCCGGTAGACGCCCAGCAGGGCGAGTTCTACCGCATCATTTTCATTCATGTGCCGTCTTCCATCCTGTCCATGTTCCTTTATCTGGTCATGGCCGGTTACGCGGCGCTGGGTTTGATTTTTAATACCCGCCTGTCGGCCATGATGGCTTCCGCCATCGCGCCCACCGGCGCGCTGTTCGCCTTTATTTCATTGTGGACCGGCGCGTTATGGGGCAAACCGATGTGGGGCGCGTGGTGGGTTTGGGATGCGCGCCTGACTTCCGAGCTCATCCTGCTGTTTCTGTATCTGGGGTTTATCGCGCTGCACGCCTCGATTGACGATCCGCGCCGCGCTGATCGTGCAGCAGCACTGCTGGCCCTCGTGGGCTCGGTTAACGTGCCGATCATTTATTTCTCGGTGAAGTGGTGGAATACCCTGCATCAGGGTTCCACCATAAAATTTACCGGCACTTCCATGCATGTTGCGATGCAGCAGGCCATGTTCACGGTGCTGGTGGCCTGTTGGTTATATGCGATTGCGGTGGTGCTGGCACGGGTGCGAAGCATCATTCTGGAACGTGAGCGGAACACCACCTGGATCGGCGAATTGCCTGAGGTGAAACAATGAACGGCCTGGATTTGTGGATGAGAGAAAACCCGCTGACCTATGTTTGGCTGGGATCTTATGCGGTTGCGTTACTCATTTTTATGATTGAGATCGCAATGGTGATACATAAAAGAAAAATTACCTTGCAGCAGGTGCGCTTGATGCGCGAGGCGCAAGATGAAGCAGGAGACGATAACTGACATGAAGCCGCGCCAGAAAAGATTTGTGTTCATTGCTGTTGCAGTCGCCGCATTGTCATTGGCTGTCGGCCTGGTGCTATATGCGCTGAAAAATAACGTCAGCCTGTATTTCACCCCGACCCAAGTTTATAATAAGGAAGCCCCGCAAGGGCGCAGTTTCCGTATCGGCGGCCTGGTTGAGGAGGGCAGTGTTCAGCGTGAGAAAGATGGTCTGACGGTGAAGTTTGTGATCACCGATAAGCATAAGAGCATACCAGTCATTTACAAGGGAATCCTGCCGGACTTGTTCAAGGAAGGTAAGGGCGTGGTTGCGCAGGGTAAGGTCGAGGCTGATGGCATGATGCACGCCGAAGAGGTGCTCGCCAAGCATGACGAAAATTACATGCCGCCAGAAGCCGCCGACGCGCTGAAGAAAGGCGAGACTGCGAATGCTTCCGCCGCTAAGGCAACTCCGGCAAGCACACCTGCGACATCTGCTGTTAAATAATTTTTGAAGGTATTGGTATGATTCCAGAGATTGGACATTTCGCTTTAATTGTTGCCTTGTTTCTGGCGGTTTGCCTGGGCGTGTTACCGATTATCGGTGCGGCACGAAACAACCTGATATTGATGGGCGTTGCACGTCCGTTGGCGCACGGTCAATTTGTGTTTCTTACCATCGCGTTCGGTTGCCTGACTTACGCATTCGTTGCCAACGACTTTTCCGTGCTGTATGTCGCGCAACATTCCAATTCACAGCTTCCCGTCGCATATCGGGTAGCGGCCGTGTGGGGAGGGCACGAAGGTTCGTTATTGCTGTGGGCGTTCCTTCTGGCCGGATGGACATTGTCCGTCGCAATATTCAGTAAACACCTGCCGGAAGAAATGGTGGCGCGCGTACTCGGCGTGATGGGTTTGGTTGCGGTAGGTTTTCTGGCATTCATGCTGTTCACCTCAAATCCATTTGACCGGCTGCTGCCCGCCGCACCCGACGGACGTGACCTGAATCCGTTGCTGCAAGACCCGGGATTGGTGATACATCCACCGATGCTGTACATGGGCTATGTGGGATTTTCGGTGGCGTTCGCATTCGCTATCGCCGCGCTGCTGGGCGGAAGAATGGATGCCACCTGGGCGCGCTGGTCGCGCCCGTGGACAACCGTGGCATGGGTATTCATGACCGCCGGCATTGCGCTGGGCAGCTGGTGGGCTTATTACGAATTGGGTTGGGGCGGATGGTGGTTCTGGGATCCGGTGGAAAATGCCTCATTCATGCCGTGGCTGGTCGGCACCGCGCTGATCCATTCACTGGCGGTAACCGAAAAACGCAGTGCGTTCAAAAGCTGGACAGTGCTGCTGGCTATCGCGGCGTTTTCGCTGAGCCTGTTGGGTACGTTCCTGGTGCGTTCCGGCGTGCTGACCTCGGTGCATGCGTTTGCCACTGATCCAAAGCGCGGCATTTTTATTTTGTCTTTCCTGGTAGTCGTGATTGGCTCGTCGCTGTTGCTGTTCGCATGGCGTGCGCCGAAAATCGGTTTGGGCGGCAAGTTTGATCTGATGTCGCGCGAATCGTTGTTACTGTTGAACAACGTGCTGTTGTCGGTTGCGACAGCTTCGGTATTCATCGGCACACTCTACCCATTGTTCATGGACGCGCTCGGTCTAGGCAAGCTGTCGGTCGGCCCGCCGTATTTTCATGCGGTGTTCGTGCCGCTGATGGCACCGATGGTGTTGCTGATGGGTTTGGGGCCGCTGGCGCGCTGGA
>JACREA010000190.1 GCA_016218465.1 Nitrosomonadales bacterium
CGGGATAGTCGCGGAATTTACGCTTGCCTTCCTTGGTGACGAAATCGGGCAGCTACAGGCGCGTGCCGAGCTCGATCAGCATTTCCTGGAAAGGCTTGCACTCGCCGGTCGGCGGCAACACCGGAATGCGCACCGCATCCACCGGGCCGTCGAATTCCGAGATCGGACGGTCCAGCATTGACATCACGTCATGGCGCTCCAGATAAGTGGTATCCGGCAGAATCAGATCGGCGAATGCGGTCGTCTCCGAATGGAAGGCATCGCAGACGACGATGAACGGAATTTTATGTTCGCCATTCTCGTCCTTGTCGCCAAGCATCTTTCTGACCTCGACAGTGTTCATCGTCGAATTCCAGCCCATGTTTGCCATGAAGATCAGCAGCGTGTCTATCGGGTACGGATCGCCGCGCCAGGCATTGGTGATGACGTTGTGCATCAGCCCGTGCACCGACAGCGGATACTCCCACGAAAATGCCTTGTCGATGCGCACCGGGCTGCCATCCGTATTGACGAACAGATCGTCCGGATCGGAAGGCCAACCCAGAGGCATGCCGTCCAGCGGCGTGTTCGGCTTGACCGCCAGCGGCGTGTTGGGCGTGCGCGCGCAAGGCGGAATGGGGCGCGGGAACGGAGCCTTGTGCCTGAAGCCGCCGGGCCGGTCGATGGTGCCGAGCAGCGTCATCAGGATGGACAGCGCGCGTATCGTCTGGAAACCGTTGGAGTGTGCCGCCAGGCCGCGCATCGCATGAAAGGCCACCGGATTGCCGGTCACACTGTCGTGTTCCTTGCCCCACGAGTCCGTCCATGCGATCGGCAATTCGATGGTCTCATCACGCGCAGTGATGCCCATTTCGTAAGCCAGACGGCGGATGGTCTCGACCGGAATGCCGGTGATCTGGCTCGCCCATTCCGGCGTGTAGTCCTTTACCCTCTCTTGCAGCAACTGGAAGGCGGGCTTGACCGGCGTGCCGTCGGGCAGCTTGAATTCGCCGAACAGGAACGGGTCGGCCCCTTCTGTGTGCGTGACTACCGGCTTGTCGCTGTTGCGATCCCACCACAGTTTGTTTTGCGGGTCATAACAGCCTTCCTCTTCCGGCACCTCGGTGCGCACGAACATGCCGAACTCGTCATGCTGGTCGTCGAGATTCACCAATTGGCCGGAGTTGGTGTAGCGCACCAGAAAGTCGCGGTCATACAGCCCTAGCGCGATGATCTCGTGGATGATCGCCAGCAATAAAGCGCCGTCGGTGCCGGGACGTATCCCCACCCATTCGTCGGCGATGGCCGAGTAGCCGGTGCGCACCGGATTGATGGAAATGAAGCGCCCGCCTTCGCGCTTGAATTTCGAGATCGCGATCTTCAGCGGATTGGAGTGGTGATCCTCGGCCGTGTCGATCATCACGAACAGCTTGGCGCGCTCCAGGTCCGGTCCGCCGAATTCCCAGAACGAACCGCCGATGGTGTAGATCAACCCGGCAGCCTTGTTCACCGAGCAGAAGCCGCCGTGGGCGGCATAGTTGGGTGTGCCGAACTGGCGGGCAAACAGGCCGGTCAGCGCCTGCATCTGGTCGCGCCCGGTGAACAGCGCGAATTTTTTCGGATCGGTGGCGCGTATTTTTCCCAGCCGCTCGGCGAGAATGGAGAACGTCTCCTCCCAACTGATCTCCTCGAACTCGCCAGCACCGCGCTCCGCGCCCGGTTTGCGCCGCAGCGGTTTGGTCAGCCGCGCCGGGGAATATTGTTTCATGATGCCGGATGAACCCTTGGCGCAGATCACGCCGCCGTTGAGCGGATGCTCCGGGTTGCCGTCGATGTAGCGCACCTCGCCATTGCGCAGGTGGACGCGGATGCCGCAGCGGCAGGCGCACATGTAACAGGTCGTGTTGCGCACCTCATATTTCGCATCCGGCATGGGCGATGCCAGCGGATCGTGCAACGGAGATATTGTGCTCTGCGAGTCGCCAAAATTACGAGTTTTCATCAAAGCCTTATTGGAAATTTAGTACCCGATCGCGATCATTCCGCGTTGAACAATGATCATATTCAAAGGTATGTGAGTATGCGCAAATGATGGTTGCACTATCCATAGCCGTAATGAGCTATTTAAGCATAACCCATATGGGGTATCTGTTCAGGCTAATCCGTATTGGAAGGCACGCCATCCTCCTGTCACTGCGGTCGGCCAAGATTGAACCACCCCGTGCTCTTGGCACGGGGTATCGGAAAAGCTTGAGCTGGCGTAGCTCTTCTCGCGGTTTGCCTTGATTCCTTACGTGCCGTTCTACCACCTTCCATTCGCCTCTCTCCCCGACTGTCGCTACGTAATAGCCATCCGTCCAAAACTGTCCGCCCCATAACGATCTCTTCACGCTCGGCTTCCCTCGAAATATCTCCCGCGCCGTTAGACTTCTGAACACCCGCACTATCTGCCCCGGCACGATCTTCGGGTGCGCCGCGCACAGTATGTGGATGTGGTCACGATCGCATCCAATCTGCTCAAATTCTATGTCGTAGCATTCCTCTAACTGTAGCTCTAACTGTAGCTCGTCAATTTCAAAATACAGTATTACACTGGTGCACCATCACCCAGCCGGACATAACCCGATATTCATTTGGTTCCGGCAAATTGTGGGAGGGGCTTTTTCACAGGAGGAAATATCATGCCCAGCAGAGCAGAACGTGATTCGTTTGGAGTTATCGAAGTTCCTTCAGAACGGCTATGGGGAGCGCAGACGCAGCGTTCGCTTGAACACTTTCGCATTTCTTCCGAGCGTATGCCGGATGAAATTATCATGGCACTCGCTTTGTCCAAACGTGCCTGCGCGCTGGTCAACCGCAACCTGGGCTTGCTGAATGCAGACAAGGCGGATGCCATTATGCAGGCAGCGGATGAAGTGCTGGAAGGTATGCATACCGAAGAATTTCCGCTGTCCGTGTGGCAGACCGGATCGGGCACGCAGAGCAACATGAACATGAACGAGGTGCTCGCCAATCGCGCCTCGGAACTGCTCGGCGGCGAGCGCGGTGCAAACCGTCTCGTGCACCCGAATAATGAGGTCAATCTCGGCCAGTCGTCCAACGACATTTTTCCAACTGCAATGCATGTGGCTGCCGTCATCGGTATTTCGCAGAAACTGCTCCCGTCGCTGCATACGCTGCGCGCATCCCTGAAAATAAAATCAGACTCATTCGTTGACATTGTAAAAATTGGGCGCACGCATTTGCAGGACGCAACCCCGCTTACACTGGGACAGGAATTCTCCGGCTATGTGGCACAGCTATATCAAGCGGAATCGACGATACTCGCCTCGCTTGCTCCGCTTTACGAACTTGCGGCAGGCGGCACGGCAGTGGGCACGGGGCTGAATACCCATGCCGAATTCGGCGAGCGCGTTGCGGCAGAGCTTGCGCGCAGCAGTGCCGCACGATTCGGCAGTGACGTTCCGTTCAGGAGCGCCGCCAACAAGTTTGCCACACTGGCCGCACACGATGCGCTTGTAACCTCGCACGGCGCACTCAAGACACTGGCTGTTGCGCTGATGAAAATAGCCAATGACGTCCGCTGGCTGGCCTCCGGCCCACGTTCCGGGTTGGGCGAAATCAGCATCCCGGAAAACGAGCCGGGCAGCTCGATCATGCCGGGCAAAGTGAATCCGACCCAGTGCGAGGCGCTGACCATGCTGTGTTGCCAGGTGTTCGGCAACGACGTCGCCATCACAATCGGCGGCGCCTCGGGCAATTTCGAACTGAATGTATTCAAGCCGCTCATCGCGCACAATGTTTTGCAAAGCGTGCGCCTGCTTTCCGATGGCATGGCAAGCTTCGAGAAATACTGCGTGAAAGACATCAAAGCCAATCAAGCGCGCATCGCAGAGTTGCTGGAACACTCGCTGATGCTGGTAACCGCGTTGACTCCGCACATCGGCTACGACCGCGCCGCCGAGATCGCAAAGCGGGCACACCGCGATGGCGGCACGCTGAAGCAGGCGGCGCTGGCGCTGGGTTATGTTACGGAAGAAGAATTCGACTTATGGGTGCAGGCGGCGGAAATGACCCATCCAAAGACCACCTGAAAAGATACGCAGCCGGTCTTGTTTGGCTTGCGCCGCTTCTGGCAGAAATACGGCGGCCAGCTTCGGTGTAGGGTTGACACTGCAGAAATGACTCCTATCGACCCTGAACCAACGTTAGAGACCAGCAGGCGGCTTAAGGCCGCCCTGCCTTTGTGGTTGCCGTACTACGACCGCCCGCTTTCACCGGAAACGCGAGTCCTGCTCGACACCATCTCGGCGACCAGCATTGATCGCCTGCTCAAGCCCATCCGCGCAAAGACAGCGCACAAAGGGCTGTCAGGCACCAAGCCCGGAACCTTGCCGAAGAAACATATTCCCATCCAGGCCGGGACATGGGATGTGACCCAGCCGGGGTTTATGGAGGCCGACACGGTGGCGCATTGCGGCAATAGCCTCGCGGGATACTTTGTCTGGAGCCTGACCATGACTGACATCTGCTCTACTTGGACAGAGTGCCGCGCCACCTGGAACAAGGGCGGCCATGGCGTGATGACCCAGATCAAGTCCATCCAGAAGGCGCTCCCGTTCGCCATCAAAGGATTCGATTGCGAAAACGAAGTTTCAGTGGAGGCATAACCTTCAGGTTATGCCGGAACTACAATGGGAGTGAATTCCTGAACTGGCATTTACAGCGCTATTTCCAGAACCGCAAACAGCCCATCCAGTTTACGCGCTCGCGCCCCTACCACTCCAACGACAACGCTCACGTCGAGCAGAAGAACTGGTCCTGTGTGCGCCAGTTGTTTGGCTACGAACGCTTCGGCAACCCCAAGCTGGTCAACCTGATGAACAATCTCTACGCCAACGAGTTCAGCCTGTTTACCAACTTCTTCCAGCCCACCCAGAAGCTCGACTCCAAGGCGCGCGATGGCGGCAAGTGGGCCAGGAAACATGGCAAGCCCGCAACCCCCGCACAACGCTTGCTGGATCATTCCGACATACCGGAAACCGTCAAAGATAATCTATGGCGCCAGATCGGCTCACTCAACCCATTCGAGCTTCAGAGGCAAATCCGTCGTAAACTGAAGGCCATTTTCAACCTCCTCCGGTAACCAGACGAAGGTGGGGCAACGGATCTTCTCTTCGGTAACCTTTTATCTTGAGGCAACGCGGGACTTAAAGAAAATCGTCGAAGGCATAGAACTTCAGGGTGATGAATCGCGGTCGTACCTGAAAATATCTTCCGGTGAGGCAGTTCTGTTTACAGACGAAGCGATTGCCGCTGCCGAAAGCGATGAAGACTTGTCGGCGCATGCGGAATGGTACAGAGAGGCCATCGAGCAGGCCAGAGAGTTCATCAATAATGAAGATGGTTACATCCCGCTGCCGGCCAAATATGAATTTCACGAATACAGCGTAATGGAGGAATTTATACTTTCATTGCCAATAGAAGAGCAAAGGGATGAGCTGTTGCCCTCGATAAAGGGCAAAGGCGCTTTTGCCAGATTCAAGCATGGGCTGGAGCGTTTCCTGTTGCAGGAAAGATGGTACCAATATAGAGAACAGGCTCTAGTCGCGTTGGCTAAAAGCTGGTGCCGGGATAATGGCATCGAGTCCCAATAACCTCCAGCAAAGCCGGGGTTTACCTCAGTGAATCAAACAATCACTTTTTCTTCACGCTGACGGGCTTGCGCTTCGGCGTTGCCGTAACGGCATCGGTTTTAACGGTAGCCGTTTTAACGAGTCAATGGCAGGTCCAATTTAAATTCCCCGCAGCTGTTTTTTGCAATTTTTTGCCCGCTTCAAGTTCTGTCAGGACTCAGCTTGACCAAAGAACGTTCGTTCTCTATGATGCGGTTGTCGTTCCGCACGTTGGTTCTCGCAACCCGAGTCGAGATTCAACGGCGGCGGGAAGGAGAAAACCATGAACGAATCTAACGGACAAATCGCCTTTTACCAGACCGATGACGGTCAGGTGCAGCTTGAGGTGGCGCTTGAGCAGGATACAGTGTGGTTGTCGCAGGCGCAGATGGTCGAATTGTTCGGACGCGATCAGTCGGTTGTTTCGCGGCATATTCGCAATGCTTTAGCTGAAGGTGAAGTGGTCGAAAAAAGCAATATGCAAAAAATGCATATTGCAAATTCCGACAGGCTGGTCGCTTTCTACGACCTCGATGTTGTCATTTCGGTCGGTTACCGCATCAAGTCAGAACGGGGCGTACAATTCAGGCGTTGGGCAACCAATGTATTGCGCCAGCATCTGGTGCAGGGCTACACGCTGAACCAGCAGCGGCTCGATGCGCAACAGGAGAAACTGGACGACCTTAAGCAGGCGATTGCCTTGTCTGCCCGGTTGATCCACAACAAGAGCTTATCGACCGACGAATCGCGGGGCATTCTGGCTATTCTGGAGAAGTACAGCCATGCGCTGACGGTGCTGGACGACTACGATCACCAGCGCTTGCAGGTGGTGGGGACGCGCACTTTGGCGCTGCTCAGGATTACTTACGATGAGGCGATGGGGCAGATACGGCTGTGGCGCGGCAAGGAGAATCTCGGCGGGCTGTTCGGCAACGAGAAAGATGATTCCTTCAAGAGCTCGCTGGAGACGATCTACCAGACCTTCGACGGCAAGGAGCTGTACCCCAGCATCGAGGAAAAAGCCGCGAACCTGCTGTACTTCATCGTCAAGAACCATTCGTTCACCGACGGCAACAAGCGGATCGCCGCCGCTATTTTTGTCTGGTTTCTGGAGCGCCAAGATTTTCTGTATAACGCCGACGGTGAAAAACGCATTGCCGATAATGCGCTGGTCGCGTTTACGCTGCTGATTGCCGAGAGCAAACCGGACGAGCGGGAGATCATGGTTAAGGTGATTATCAACCTGATTAACGGCAAGAACGCATGACGGCGCTGCGCTGCACACAAAAGTTGCTGGC
>JACREA010000194.1 GCA_016218465.1 Nitrosomonadales bacterium
ACAACACGCAATCTTTCCAGTTTTTCAATCGCGGCCCCAGCCCCGTGGTGCGTCTGGTGTTTTTTGCTGCGCTCTCATTGCTGCTGCTATTCATAGATGTGCGCTATCGCTATCTGGAATCCACAAGAAGCGCGTTGTCGGTGCTGATCTCACCGGTGCAGCGGTTGGCGGCTGTACCGGGCGCATTGTGGCAACAGGCGGGCAATTTCTTTATCACTCAGAGCAGGCAACGCAGCCTGATAAAAGAGAACGATGATCTGCAACGGCAGCACTTGAGCGATGCCGCACAAATACTTCAATTGCAGGCCTTGCGATTGGAAAACCTGCAATTGCGCAACCTGGTTGCGCTGCCGATACGCAGCGAATTCACCACCCAATTGGCCGAAATTGTATATGCAGAACGCGATGTGTTCAGGCGCAGAGTGCTCGTCAACAAGGGTGCGGACGCCAATGTGATGATCGGGCAAGTGGTGATGGACGGCACAGGTATCGTCGGACAGATTACACGCGTCTATCCATGGCTTGCCGAAGTCACGCTGATTACCGAAAAAGACCATGCCGTACCGGTACAAGTGCTGCGCAACGGATTGCGTACCATCGTATTCGGCGCGGGCGATACCAGCCAGTTGTCTCCGCGCTATATGCCGGTTAATGCCGATATCCAGAACGACGACATACTGGTTACTTCCGGAATTGACGGCATCTACCCGGCCGGTATCCCGGTCGCCAGAGTGGTAAAAATCGAACGCGATGCCGCCTACCCCTTTGCGCGCGTAGCTTGCTTGCCGGTTGCCGGGGTGGATAAATATCGCCATTTGCTGATTCTGTCGGGGCTGCTCAAGCTGCCCGAACGCCCGTTGGAAAAGTCCGCAGCAGCAGATTCCGAAAAGCGTGCGAAGATCAGGAGAAAGAATTAAATGCCCAACCACGTCATACACGCCAAGGCAGAAATCCAGCGCCCGGTCAGCAACATATTTATCGTGTTGAGCCTGTTTGCTGCGCTGCTCTTGAACGGATTGCCATGGGGAGGCATCTGGCTGATGCTTCGCCCCGACTTTGTCGCCATGGTGATGCTTTATTGGTGCATGCACAAGCCATGGCGGGTCGGCATCGGGGTTTCGTGGGGAGCGGGGGTGCTGGCCGACGTGGCTGATGCCAGCCTGTTTGGGCAGCATGCTTTGGCATATGCGGTGCTTGCATTTGGCGGCGTGGTGCTGAGCCGCCGCTTGCGGATGTTTGATTTGCGCCAGCAAACTACCCAGGTGAGCGTTATTTTTGCGCTGACCTATGCGGTATATGCGATGGTGCATTGGCAGTTGAATGGCAACGTGGTGTGGCTGTATTTCCTCGGGTGCCTGACCTCGACTTTACTGTGGGCGCCGCTCAGCCTCATTTTCCAGGCGATGCGGCAAAGGCGCGTTGACAGTGAATGAACAAGCAAGCCGAATTTAAAAACCATCAGCGGGAGATATTCCACTTCCAGTTGCGTCTTGTCGCCAGTATCGGTTTTGTGTTGGTGTTGCTGGCGATTCTGCTGGTGCGCCTTGTCTATCTGCAAGGAGTGCGCAACAGTTATTACCAGACGCTTGCGGAAAGCAATCGCATCTTCATTGTTCCTATCGTTCCCAACCGCGGTCTGATACTTGACCGTAACGGCGTGGAGCTTGCGCGCAATTATTCCGGCTACACGCTGGAGATCAATCCGAACAAGACAGCAAATGTGGATGCGACGATAAACGAGCTGTCCACGTTGGTCGAGGTAACCCAGAAGGACCGCAAACGCTTCAAAAAGCAGCTTACCGAAAGCCGCGACTTCGAAACGCTGATGATCCGAAGCAGGCTAAGTGATGAAGAGGTCGCGCGCTTTGCCGCGCAGCAATATCGCTTTCCCGGTGTTGAAATCAAGGCGCGGCTATTTCGCGATTACCCGTTTGGGGAAAAGGCCTCGCATCTGATCGGTTACATCGGACGAATCAATGAAACCGATATGAAGCTGCTTGAAGATAGCGGCCTTGATGCCAACTATCGCGGTTCTGATTACATTGGCAAAACTGGCCTGGAGCAGAGCTACGAAAGCGAGCTGCACGGCACTACAGGCATGGAACAAGTTGAAGTGGATGCCAACGGGCGGGCGGTTCGCAAGCTATCGAGTGCAACACCGGTTTCCGGTAATACTCTGGTATTAAGCATTGATGTGAAGCTGCAGGAAATTGCCGAACAATCGTTCGGCAACTATCGCGGCGCTTTGGTAGCGATAGATCCGAGCAATGGCGATGTGCTTGCCTTTGTCAGCAAACCGGGCTACGACCCCAATCCGTTCATTGATGGTATTGATCCGCAGAGCTGGGATGAACTGAATAATTCGCCTGATGTACCGCTCAACAATCGTGCGCTGCGAGGGCAGTATCCGCCGGGATCGACCGTCAAGCCCTTCATGGCGCTTGCTGGCTTGAGTTTCAATACGCGCAAGCCCGAGCAGGCTATCAACGACCCGGGCGTGTTCTATTTGCAAGGCAGCAGCCGACAGTATCGCGACTGGAAAAAGGACGGTCACGGCAGCGTGAACATGTTCAAATCCATCATGGTGTCATGTGACACGTACTACTATGGGTTGGCGGCCGAGCTGGGCATAGACAATATCTTTAATTATCTGTCGCGTTTCGGTTTTGGCAAAAAAACCGGCATAGACTTGGGCAAGCGTCTGGAGAATGGTGAATTCGATGGCGAAAGCACCGGTTTGCTGCCTTCGAAGGAATGGAAAATGAAGCGTTACCAGCAGATATGGTACCCCGGCGATACCGTGTCGATCGGTATCGGGCAGGGATACAGCCTGGTGACGCCGCTGCAGCTGGCATTTGTCACCGCGACGCTGGCGAACAATGGCGTCGCTTACAAACCGCATTTGGTGAAAGAGGTGCGCAGTTTGCGCAGCAGTGAAAACCGTTTCATCTCCAAAGACCCAATATACGATCTCAACATTGATCCGGCGCATCTTGATTTGGTGAAGAGCGCCATGGTGGCCGTCACGCAGCCCGGCGGCACGGCGGTATACGCCTCACTGGGCGCGCCCTATCAGATTGCAGGCAAGACCGGCACGGCACAGGTAATTGCCATGAAGCAGAACGAAAAATATGATGCCGAGAAGATCGATGAGCGGCATCGTGATCATGCCTGGTTCATCGCATTTGCACCTGCCAAAAAGCCAAAAATTGCCTTGGCGGTGCTGGTCGAAAACGGCGGGCATGGGGGAGGCTCGGCAGCTCCCATTGCGCGCAAAGTGCTCGATTACTACCTGCTTGGGAAAGTGCCAAAGCCATTGACTGATGCCGAGGTGAAGGAGGCTGGCGAACATGACTAGACGGCAACTATGGCAATTTCTCACTTCGCATATTGATCGCCCGCTGCTGCTGGGGGTCAGTTTGCTGCTGTCGACCAGTATACTGGTTCTTTATAGCGCGGATAATGCAAGCTGGAGCCAGCCAGTTAACCAGTTGCGCAACATCGTGGTGGCGCTCACATGTATGTGGCTGATTGCGAAGCTGCCGTTGCATTATTTGATGCGCACCGCCGTGCCGGTTTATGTGCTGGGCATGATATTGCTGATCGGCGTGGCGTTATTCGGCGAAATCAGCCACGGCGCACGACGCTGGTTGAGCCTTGGCGTAATGACCATCCAACCCTCGGAGCTGATGAAGATAGGGGTGCCATTGATGATGGCATGGTATTTCGAGAAGAACGAAGCCACGCTGACGCTGAAAAATTATCTCGTCGCCGCATTGCTTTTGCTCCTGCCGGTGGCTTTGATCGCGCGCCAGCCCGATTTGGGGACAGCGTTGCTGATCTCCGCCAGCGGATTTTACGTGTTGTTTCTGGCGGGCCTGAGCTGGTGGCTGATCGGCATTATGTTCGTCTCGGGCCTCGCCAGTGCACCGGTATTGTGGTCGGTGTTGCACGACTACCAACGCCATCGCATCATGATGTTGTTCGACCCATCGCAAGACGCACTGGGGAATGGTTATCACACCATCCAGGCAACCATTGCCGTCGGCTCCGGCGGCATACTCGGCCAGGGCTATTTGAACGGCACACAAACGCATCTCGATTTCCTGCCGGAACGCACGACCGATTTTATTTTTGCGGTGTACTCGGAAGAATTCGGCCTGATCGGCAACCTGATCCTGTTGTCCATGTATGCTTTTGTGGTCTTGCGCGGCTTTATCATCACCGGAAATGCCTCAACTTATTTCACGCGTTTGATGGCAGGTTCCATCACGCTGACCTTTGCTACCTACGCGTTCGTCAACATGGGTATGGTCAGCGGTATCCTGCCTGTAGTCGGTGTGCCGCTCCCGCTGATAAGCTATGGCGGCACCTCCATGCTGACCCTGCTGCTGGGTTTTGGTATGCTGATGAGTATAGAAACACATAAAAAACTGGTTAAAACATAGGAGTTCGAATGAGCAGGCAAATCGCAGTTTTGATTTTGGCAACCCTGGTGCTCTCCGCTTGCGGCAGTGCTCCGCAGCGCAAGGCGGAACCTGCCAAGGTCTCCACCTCGCCAAGTGCAGGAGGATACCTCCCCGGAGATGGGCCGAGTGCGGATACAGGCGTCGATCTGGATGCGATACCCGACGCCGTGCCGAGAAATGAACCGTTGCATCGCTATGCCAATCGCCCCTACATTGCGCTTGGCAAGACCTACACGCCGCTGACTGTCACGGGTAATTTCAAACAGCGCGGCACCGCCTCATGGTACGGAAAAAAATTCCACGGCCAGCGCACTTCCAGCGGCGAGTTATATGACATGTATGCCATGACCGCCGCGCATCCCACCTTGCCGATTCCCAGTTATGCGCGCGTGACGAACCTCTCCAATCAAAAATCAGTGATTGTGCGCGTCAATGACAGAGGCCCGTTTTTGCACGAGCGCGCGATCGATGTTTCGTATACCGCCGCGCATAAACTCGGCATCATTGGCGACGGCAGCGGTGAAGTCGAAGTGGAGAGCCTTGCCGCCAGCGCCAGCTCCCCGCCCACTGTTCCCAGCGAGCCGGTGCAAAGCAAGCCGCCGGAAATCAGTCCACCTGCTCCCATCGCTGCGGCTCCTGTTGCGCTGACATCACTGGAAACCAGCGAAACCAGCGTTTATCTGCAACTTGGCGCGTTCAAGTCGCAACAAAGCGCGGAAAGTTTTATGGAGCGTATGCGTGATGAACTTGCAGATCTCGGCAAGCAGTTCAAAATGTCCGTGAAAGACGGGCTGGTTCGTGTGCATATCGGCCCGTATGGCAGCCAAGGGGAAGCGCGTGCCAGCGCGGAGAGCATGAGGAGTACGCTGGGGTTCAGGCCGATGGTGAATTTGCCCTGATAAAACTCCCTCTCCCCTTGTGGGAGAGGGTTGGGGAGAGGGGTGAGTGAACCAACACCGCCGGTGGTAGACCGGCGAAGTTATCTTTGGTCATTCATGCTTCGACAGTCTCAGCACGAACGGGCTGTGTCGCCAACCCGCGTAAGGCGTACTCGGTAGGGCGTCAATAAGCGAAGCGCATTGCGCCGTATGAATTCTTTTTACCAATTCGGCGTAAACCCTTGCCAGTTTTCAAGACTGGTGCCTTCAACCGCTCGGCCAGCCCTCCATAATTATTTGTTTCTCGGAACGACTTGCCAGTTTTGGCTCCGACATAACCTGAAGGTTAGTCTGCGCCGCAATAAGCCCGCTGTGCGGGCGTATTGTCAAGACTGGTGCCTTCAACCGCTCGGCCAGCCCTCCAAGGCCGCGCATTTTGAACCAAGCCGCCCAGCATGTCCAGAAAAACGCCGGACACAACTAACTGCGCACGCAGTCTGCCCAGTTATTGGGCGTTTCGTAGAGGCGCACACTTTCCAGGCGCAGGTGGTTGCCATAGGTGTCCTGATAAGCGGGTTCAAGGATGTTGAATGCAGCTTGATAGAGATTTTCCGCGGTTGGCACGACATCGAGAATGACCGTTCTGTGATTCGGCAGGCTTGCCAGGAAATCGCACACTGTCTTGTCGCCGCTATACTCCAGGAAAGCGTGGTCCCAGCCGT
>JACREA010000196.1 GCA_016218465.1 Nitrosomonadales bacterium
GCCAGCAGGCGATCAATTGATGAGGCGCTGATCTGGAGCAGCTTCTTCCGGGTGGGCATATCCAACACGATCTCCCGGTGCTTCTCCAGTATCGGGATAACCTCCGGCAGGATCGCCGCCAGCCGTTTGCCGCAGATGAAGACCATGATCGCCCATATCTCTTTCAGGCCATGCTGTACCGTCTCGTCGTACAGCCGCTGCCTGGTGCGTTTTGCTTTCTTGCGCAAATCCCCTACCAGCCTCACCCGCCGCCCGGCGCGGATGACCTTGCCATCCCATCGCATCAGCCCAACCACGTACCAGCGGTTGTACCCCGTCAACGCGACCAGATCGTCCAGAATCCGCCCCTTCTCCTTCTTGCCAGCCTTCCGATATTGGCTTGACCACGCCTTGACTACCGCTTTCCTGTCGCTCATCGTTAACCTCATTTTGCCTCCCGCTCAGACGATCTGAGCAGGACATTTCACTCAGATTCCTTACGTGAGGCAACGAATGGGTTTCACTCAGATTTTTGATGAGGCAATTCGGGGGGTTGCGCGCAAACCGGGTTTCGTTTACAGTGCGCCCCGCCTTGTGAAATTCTTGCTGCGGCAAGGGATTAACGGGCAAATTGAAAGTTCAACTTAACGAGGCTGCGGCCCCGAATTTTTTAGGAGAATAAATAATGAAACAACAGGCTGGTTTTACATTGATCGAACTGATCATGGTGATCGTGATTCTGGGGATATTGGCGGCAACTGCATTGCCAAAGTTTGTGGATTTGACCAGTGAAGCCAAAACAGCCGAGCTTAATGGTTATGCGGGCGCGTTTAATTCAGCAAATTCAATTAATGTTGCAGGTTGCCATGCTCTTAATGGCGTTGTTACGGCTAATAAGTGCGCGGCAGTGGCCAAGTGTTCTGATCTTGGTGTGCTTTTGGTTCCCGCTTTTACTCCTGGCACCGTCGTCAGTGGTACAACACCTTACTTATCAGCAGATACCGCAGTTGCTACGGGCGTATCAGCAACTTGTACACTAAACCTTACTGGCGCAACTGCTACAGCTACATACACTGTAACCGGCGCACCTTAAAAGCCAAGTAGGGCGCATTAACCAACGGGCATTGCGCCGTATGTTTGGCTTATGTATTTGAACAAAGCATTTAAACAAAACTTGGGGAGGCTTCGGCCTCCCTTGTTTTTTGGCCGCTGTTTGCGCTTTTTGTTACACTGCGCCGAACCTGTAACATCACTAAAGGAGGTTCATATGGGCATAACTTACGCAGATTTAAGGCTGGGCAACGATGCACGGGAAGACTTGGAAGAGATCGACGCTAACGCAGTCGTGGATACCGGCGCACTGCACTTGTGCATCCCAGAACATTTGGCGATGCAACTACAGCTCAAGGCTCGGTCGCAACGCGAGGTGCAAACCGCTGATGGGAAGTCGCATCTGGTGGACTACGTTTCGCCGGTGAGAATTTCAATGCTTGGCCGCGAGTGCGTAACTGGTGCGCTGGTGATCGGTAATCAGGTATTGCTGGGCGCGATTCCGATGGAAGACATGGATTTGATTATTGAACCGGCAAGATTGCGAGTAAGCGTGAATCCGTTAAGTCCGAATATTCCGCTATCACTGGCCAAGGGATTAAATAGAAATTCTGAATCCATTGAATAACAAGGGGTCACGGTTTCCTTGTTATGCATACCTATCAGAGTTGATAGGTATGCATAAATTTTTTTATCTCATAGTATCTGCATTGCCAATGCGCAGGATTGATTTGTATTGCAATTGGCAAATAGTGTTGTCCAATACCTTGAAAACACAAACTTGTGAGCGGCTTATGAAATATCTGGTTATGTTATTTGTTTTGACGGTTGACTCATCGTTGCACTTCGTTGTTGAATCCGCGTTATTTAAAGCGTAGCGGTAAACAAAACATGGGGAGGCTTCGGTCCCCCCATGTTTTTTGGCCGCTGTTTGCGCTTTTTGCTACACTGCAACCCGCGTGAAAGGAGAAACAAGATGATTGCAATAGAGTTACCCCCGGAGATAGAAAACCGTCTCGATATGCTTGCCAAAGCCACAGGTAAGACCAAGGTTGCATGCGCGCGTGATGTAATCGCCGAATATTTGGATGATATGGATGACGCGCATATTGCGGAGCAAGTTGCCAAGCGCATTCGTCGCGGTGATGAAGAAGCCGTTCCTTTGGAACAAGTGATGAAGCGTTATGGCTTGGAAGGTTGAGTTTGCCAAATCGGCTGTGGCGGAGTTGGATAGGCTCGACCCGCAAGTGGCAAAACGAATTTTGTTGTTTCTTTACCAGCGTGTGGCGAGCTTGGACAATCCGCGCGCAATTGGAGAGGCTTTGAAAGGCGTCCGGCTTGGCGATTTCTGGAAATATCGTGTGGGTGATTAGCTGGTTATTTGCGCCATTCAAGATAACAACCGTTGTTGTGCAGGTTGCACATTGGAAATCGAAGAGGCGTTTACCGCTATTGATGGGGAATGGAAAAATACGTGATCTGTTTAAGCAATGAAGGCTACGCCGCTTCGCTGGAAGTGCGCAAGCTGTATGAGTTGATCCCTGACCCCAAGGCGGCAGCCATGCACTGCATCCGCATCGTGGATGAGGATGGCGAGGATTACCTCTATCCCGAAAATTTGTTTATGCCGATGGAAGGTTCAGAGACGGTTTCACGTGCGTTGCATAAACAGGCGGCATGAACAGATTGAGAACAAATCAGGGCTTCACGCTGGTCGAGCTGATCATGACGATGGTCATCATCGGCATCATCGCCGCCGTCGCTGCCCCGCGTTTTTTTGATACCAACGTTTTTCAATCGCGCGGTTTTGCCGATCAAGTGCAAGCCACGTTGCGCTATGCGCAAAAAACGGCGATCGCGCAACGCCGCAATGTCTGCGTGGCGTTTACTCTTCCTGCTCCCAGCACCATTACCCTGACAATAGACAGCAACACCCCACCCGATGGCGTATGCAATCCGGCACCGGCTGGAAACCTGCAATCGCCAACGGGCGGTCCAGACTATGTGATCACCGCACCCGCCGGGATTGCCTTTGACACCGTGCTACCGGCGGTGGCGCCAGTAGATTTCAGTTTCAATGCGCTGGGTGTGCCGACCAATGCGCCGCAGACGATTACCATCACCGGTGCGGCAAACGGCATCACCATCGAAGAGGAGACGGGTTATGTACGCTCGCCATAATTGCCACGGCTTTAGCAAAGACCAATGGATTCCGGCAAGATAACGATTCTTTGCGGACGTGCAGTATGAACATGTTTGATCTGCTCAAAATGCTGACCGAGGCAAAAGTCGAATTTGTTCTGGTGGGTGGCCTTGCGGTGGCGCTGCACGGCTATCAGCGGGTCACGATGGATGTGGACGTCGTTCTGGCAATGGACGAGGGAAATTTGCGGCGGTTTCTGTCTATGGCTAAGGCTTCCGGCTTGCGTCCGACGATTCCCGTGGAGATTGAATCGTTGGCTAAACCTGAATTGATCGAGCAGTGGTATCGCGAGAAGGGCATGCTGGCTTTCAGTCTACGCGGGGCGGAGGCGATGGCGACCGTGATAGATGTTCTGGTCAAGCCAGTGATTGCATTTGCCGATTTGCGGCGCGAGGCGACGATGGTCGAGGTTGGCACGATCAGCATACCGGTTGCCTCAATCGAACATTTGATCACCATGAAAACGGGTACTGGACGGAGCAAGGATTTAATTGATATCGAAGAGCTGCAAAAAATTCAGGCGCTGAAATGACGACGGGAGAACAAAACTATCTTTTGTTGCAGGAGATCGAGGCGAACCGCAGATTCCTCTTGATGGCCTATCGGCAAAATCCAAAGCTGCTCGATGGCGCCGAGGCGCGAATCAAGCAGATATTCGAAGTGGCCGCACCTGTTGTGTCTGATGAGGTGAATTCTGCCGGATTGAAGCGGCAGCGCGGCGTCAGCCTGATCGAGCTGATCATGTTTATCGTCATCGTCAGCGTCGCGGTGGCGGGGATACTGCTGGTGATGAATGTCACGACCCGAGGCAGCGCCGATCCGCTTATTCACAAACAGGCATTGGCGATTGCCGAATCGCTGCTCGAAGAGGTGGAGTTGATGCCGTTCACTTATTGCGACCCGGATGATCCGGCTGCGGGGCTTGATACGACTGTGGATACCACTGCATGCACCGTTCCGGTTGGCGGGGAGGCCATCGGACCTGAGGTAGGCGAGACCCGCTATTCGGCAGCTACTCCGTTTGATAACGTCAACGACTATGCAGGTTGTCAGATGAACACAGGTGCTGTCAATGCCTGCGATACCACGGGCAATAACGGCATCAGGGATATCAACGGCAACGCCATCGGGCCGACAACGGGTTATTCGGCCAGCGTCGTAATTACACTTACAGGGGTGACGCTATTGCCTGCACTACCAGATGCCGATGCGCTGCTGATTACCGTCACCGTCACCGGCCCGGATGGAACTCCGGTGGTGGTCGAAGGCATCCGCACCCGTTATTCGCCGAGGATATGATGAGCAGGGGACGGAAGACAGAAGACACAAGACAGATGGCTGTGCGTCGCAACGCGACACATTCCGGAAGATTGCGCGGCAAAGCCGCGACAAGACATCTGTCATCTGTCATCTGTCATCCGTCCTCTGGCTTCACTCTGGTCGAAATGATTATGGTGATTGTCATCACCGGCATCATCGGCGGTATGGTGGCCGTGTTTCTCAAGGCGCCGATGCAACAGTACATCGATGTTGCTCGCCGCGCCGACATGACCGACGTTGCCGATACCGCGCTGCGCCGCATCGGGCGCGATGTGAGGCTGGCGTTGCCGAACAGCGTGCGCGTGACAGGCGCGTGTGGCGGGGCGGGGACAACGTGCTTTATCGAGTTTTTGCCGACCAGGGGCGGCGACCGCTATCGTGCCGGCCCAGAAACGGCCGGCGCATCTGCGGGTTGCGGCAGTTTGGCACTCGATGCGCTTGACTTCACTGCCGCCGATACGTGCTTCGAGGTGTTGGGTGCGATGCCTCCCGGCCTTGTTGCGGGTGACCGTGTTGTGGTTTACAACCAAGGCACTGGTACCGGAGCAGATGCATATGCGGGTGATAACACCGGGTTGTACTCTTCCAACACGGTAGCCACGATTACTATCAATCCGGGTAAGCAGTTCCCGTTGGCATCGCCGAGTTCGCGTTTTCAGGTAATTTCCACGCCGGTCAGTTATGTGTGTGCGCCTGCTTTGAACGGCATTGGCGGAACGCTGACACGTTACTGGAACTATCAGATTCAGGCTGCACAACCGGCTACAGTCGCAACATTGACCGGCTTTGCCGGTGTTCAAAGCGCTCTGCTGGCGAACAATGTCAGCGCTTGCAACTTTTCCTATCAGGCCAATGTGGTGGCAGAACGTTCCGGCCTGGTGACGATGAACCTGGCGATTACCAATAGCGGCGAGACGGTCACGCTTTACAGCGCAACTCATGTGAGCAACGAGCCATGAAATCGATGCAGAACATCCAGCGCGGTTTCAGTCTGGTATCAGCCATTTTCCTGCTGGTGGTGATTGCGGCATTGGGTACATTTGCCGTCACACTGTCCACCACCCAGCAACAGAGCGCCGCGCTGGATGTGATGGGCGCGCGCGCCTATCAGGCGGCGCGGGCCGGGATAGAATGGGGCGAATATCAAATATTGCAGAATGCCGGCGCGGGATTTGAGCTCGCCTGCAATCCGGCGGGGGCAGGTGGGACGGCAACCCAAGTAGTTGCGCTGGCGGGCATGTTGGCAAATTTTACCGTGACAGTTGATTGCACCAGTACGGTAGCTACAGAGGCAGTTACAACGGTTACGATGTACCAGTTGACTTCAACCGCAACGCAGGGCGCGGTGGCAACGCCGGACCGTGTGGAGCGGCAGATGACGGTTACAATCGCGCGGTAAAATTTTGGGTCTCAAGTGATGATGCAATGCTAAAGGTATCCGACCCCAATTCCCCGCTGAGTGAGGGATGAGCAATGACAGGTAAACAACCGGTTGTTTTTGTAGAGCGCATCGAATCGAAGATATTTCTTATTCGCGGGCAGAAAATCATGCTCAGTGCGCAGGCAGAATTGTATGAAGTCGAGCCGCGGGTTCTGGTTCAAGCTGTCAAACGTAACATCGAACGCTTCCCGGAAGATTTTATGTTCCAATTGAATCCCGAGGAGTTTGCCAACTTGAAATCACAAATTGTGATTTCAAGTTGGGGCGGAAGCCGTCGGGCTGCACCTTACGCTTTCACAGAGCAGGGCGTGTCCATGCTCTCCAGCGTTTTGCGCAGTGCCCGTGCAGTTCAGGTCAACATTGAAATCATGCGCGCCTTCGTGCGGTTGCGGCAGATGCTTGCTTCCAACGCCGAGTTTTCCCGCAGGCTGTCCTCACTTGATAAGAAATATGACATCCGGTTCAAAGCTGTTTTCGATGCTATCCGCGAACTCATGACTCCGCTTGAACCCAAGAAGAAGCGCCCCATCGGGTTTACCGCGAATATCGAAGGAGATGTAAAATGAACGGCACCCTGAATTGTAAAAACCGTGATCCTCTATTGCCGGATATTAGAATGGAGAAATTAACATGCGCAGTATCGTAATCGAACATGTTGCAATAACCGAACTTCCGGAAGCCTGGCGCAACCGTTTGTCTATTGGACAGGAAGCAAGAGTGAGAGTTGTCATCGAGGAAGAAAACGCACCCGCTTCATCGTCGGAGAATGCCGGTGCATTTGGCATGTGGCGCGACCGTGGCGATATGGCAGATGTCGAAGGCTATGTGCGCAACCTGCGCGCACCGCGATACGGGCGCCCCTGACCATGCGCGGCCAGCTTATTGATACGGATGTGCTGATCTGGTATTTGCGTGGACACCCGGAGGCAGGCCGTTTGCTCGACAGTCTTGCAGAACTAATCTTATCTGCCGTGACCTACATGGAATTGATGCAAGGATGTCGTGATAAACGGGAATTGTCCTTGTTGAAAAAAGATATGGGCATGCGTGGGACGAGAATCCTTCCGATTGATGCCAACATATCTGACCGTGCTGTCTCATTGATCGAGACACATGCGCTGTCGGGTGGACTTCAGATGGCGGATGCATTGATTGCCGCAACCGGACTGATTCATGGTTTGTCGCTAGTCACAGGAAACGCCAAGCATTTTGTTGCGCTGGATGGATTGATCATTGAACGGTTCATTCCCTAAAACCGTGGTCTGTCCCCAATGTCCCTCACCAATGTCCCTCAATGTCCCTCCGCTAATATCGAAGGAGACGAAAAATGAAAGGTATTCTGGCTTGGGGGAAACGTGGGTTCCATTTTTTGTAATTATTGAGATTGTCAGGAGGGTGATATGAAGGCAAGTGTATTGTTGGATGAAGCGGTTTCTTTACCCGTGGAAGAGCGCGCGCACTTGGTGGATTGCCTGTTGCAAACATTGAATCCGCCGGATGCGACCCATGCTGCCGCTTGGGCAGCGGTGGCGCGCCGCAGGCTTGATGAGCTAAGGTCAGGAAAGGTTGTGGCTATATCCGGTGATGCGGTGTTCGCGCGCATTCAGCAGCGTTACGAAAAATGACTTTTGGTTTTCATCCTGAGGCAGAGGCTGAATTCGAGGAGGCAGTCGCATTTTATGAAAATCACGCGGAGGATTTGGGACTCGATTTTGCCGCCGAAGTGCATGAGGCAATAGAGCGTGCTCTCGCCATGCCATTGGCGTGGGTCGAGATTGAATCAGGGATACGCAGAGTGTTGGTGCATCGATTCCCGTTCGCTGTGCTGTACTCGGAGAATGATGAGAGGTTGTTCATTCTGGCGGTGATGCACTTGCGACGTGCGCCGAATTATTGGACTCATCGTACCGCGAATATCGAAGGAGACGGAAAATGAACGTCATCCTGAATTGTGGTCTGCCCCCGATTTCTCTTGCGAATATCGAAGGAGACGGAAAATGATTGGTATTCTGGCTTGGGGAAAACGTGGTCTGTCCCCGTTTTTCGCGAACGACAAAGCGGGGCCGGGACAGTCGAGTCAACCAGGAGGAGAAGAAGTATGGATGCAAAATGGCGTAACAGTGCGGGCAGGGATGGCGAGGCCGGGCAGATTCGTGCGCCGGGACGAGCCATGGGCAGGCTCGCCAAATTATTCGTTTTGTTTGTATCGCTGACCGGGTTGGGCACATGGGGATGCAATGCCTACGCGGCGACATGCACCTCTACCGCTGCGGGAGGTAATTGGAACGCGCCAGCGACCTGGACTTGCGTTGGTGTTCCAGTAGTTACCTTTCCGGGGCAAACCGATAACGCCGTTATTGCCGGGCCGGGCGCGGTTGCGGTAAATGTCGCCAGCAGGGTAAATCTTCTTACCGTTAATTCAGGCGCTACGCTCAATGTCAGCACTTTTCAGCTAAGGACATATGGCTTGGCAAGCATATCAGGAACAGTCAATTTTACTGGCGTATCCGCTTCACGCTTTTACTTGGGGGTGACCATCGGTGCCGGGGGTGTATGGAATAATACCGGCAATTCCACGATGAGTTTTCGCGGCGGTGGTATCACCAATAACGGTGGAACATTTACCGCCGGAACGGGTATTTATACGTTTCAGACCGCAGCCCAAGCCATTGGCGGCACCAGCCCGATCACCATTCCGAATATCACCGTAACTACCATTGCGCTCACCAACAACGGCACTCTGACCGTGCCGACATCTCTGGCTGGAACCGGCAGCCTGGTCAACGCAGCCACCGGTACGCTGAACATCGGTGGCACTTCCGCCATCACCACTTTGACAGCCACCGCTGCCGGTAACACCGTCAATTACAATGGCGCAGCGGCGCAGACGGTGAAGGCTACAACCTATAGCAACCTGACACTCTCTGGAGCCCTCGCAAAGACAATAACTACAGCAACAACTATTGTTAACGGCGTTCTTTCGATGGAAGGTACCGCAACTGCTTCTGCCGTGCCA
>JACREA010000197.1 GCA_016218465.1 Nitrosomonadales bacterium
GAATGTTCCGGCGCATGTGCCTGCGTGCTGACGCTGATTTGCGGAAAATGGGCGATGGCGCGTGCCGCTGCCGTATCCAGCATGACACGCCCCAGCGGCGTGTCGAAGGCATCCGCGCCCGGCAGTGCCAAGCCGCATACTGCGACGCGGTGGGTGGGGCCGAGCAGCACTACGCGGCGTATGCGCGTAGCTATGGCGCGAAGCGTGGCGTAGGCGGTTGCCGCAATTGCGCCCGAATAAATGAAACCGGCGTGCGGCACGATCAGCGCCTTGGGAATCAGTTCGTTCGGGCGCGCTCCGGCCAGCAACTGTTGCACGTCATGCGCAAGCTGCCGGGTATCGGCGGGGTAGAACAGACCTGCGACGGCAGGCTGGCGGACAGTGGACATGGCGGCCTCTTTTCAAGCGATATTTTTAATATGAGGGCAGGCCAGGCAGAATCAAGCCATGCCATTCCAATCGCCCCAAGAAAAAACTGGTAGCATGAAATTCGCTTATTGGAAGACGAAAAACCGGGTGAAGTTCATTGTGTTTGTGATTTGTTAATTACCGCCAAGGGGGATGAAAGATGAAAAGCGCGAACATAAAAATGTTGCTGTTGATGCGGGGAAATGCCGGCAAGGAGGTTGCCGGGCTCAAGAAAGCTTTGCGCAAGGCATTGGGCAAAGACGCATCGGCCTGGCCTGCGTCATCAACTATCTGCGTTGGCGGTCTGCCGGAATGCCGAAGAAACTCGAGCCGGTAAGCCCGCGCATGCTGTACCACTTCGCCCGCCATTTCGACGAATACGAGGGCGAGAACTACGATGGTTCAAGCTGCCGGGGCGCGCTCAAGGGCTGGTATCACAACGGTGTATGCCTTGAATCCAACTGGCCCTATGCGGCGGACGCGAATACCCTGCCCGTGCCGGGCTGGGACAGCGATGCCGCCGAACGGACGCTGGGCGTGTATTACCGGATAGACCCTCAGGCCATTACCGACTTGCAGGCGGCGATTCTGGAAGTCGGCGCAATATATGCTTCAGGGTATACCCATAAAGGCTGGGATACGGTGAAGACCAGCGCCAAGCCGCCCGCCTCCCACATGCCGGCCTGCCGGTGATAGCCTACGACGGCAAGCCGTCACGCAGCGGCGGCCACGCTTTCGCGCTGGTGGGTTTCAACCGTGCCGGTTTCGTGATCCAGAATTCCTGGGGCGATAAATGGGGAGCCGGCGGCTTTGCCGTGATCAGCTATGCGGATTGGCTGGCGCACGCGATGGATGCCTGGGTTGCCGCCATGGGTGTGCCGGGCGTCGTATCGGGCCGCCTTGCGACCGGTGGTAAAAGGCAGGCTGGCGCTGCATCTGCCGCCGCCCGCGCCAACTGGTGGGACGAGGAAACGGCCTACCGGCACAGTATCGTGCTGGGCAACAACGGCCATGTCAGCCGTTTCGACAAGCTGGACGGGGTAACTCGCACCTTGCAGAATCAGGCATGTGTGCTGCCGGATACCTGGTTCCGGCAAAACGCGCAGGAGAAAAAACGCCTGGTAATCTATGCCCACGGCGGCCTCAACAGCGAAGCCGATGCGATTCAGCGCGCCCAGGCAATGGGGCGGTATTTCCTCGGCAACGGCTGTTACCCGCTGTTCCTGGTGTGGAAAAGCGGACTGCTCGAATCTCTGGGCGACATTCTGAAGGATAAGGTCAGCCCCGGTGCGGCTGGCATGGCCGGGGGAATTGCCGACTGGTTAAACGACAAGGTCACCGATCCGGTCGTCGAGAAAACCATCGGGCGTCCGCTCGCCTGCCCGCTGTGGAGCGAAATGAAGGAAAACGCGGAACTGGCGGCGGAAAGCGGTCGGGGCGGCGACCTGCTGACTGAAGCGCTGCGTTCTCTGGCCGGCAGCTGGGGCGACCAATTCGAGCTGCACCTGGTCGGCCATTCCGCCGGTTCCATCGCCTTGGGCAGGCTGCTGGGCAACCTGGCGCAGAAAGGCCTGGCTGACAGCGTCAAATCCGTCCATTTGTACGCCCCGGCCTGCACGGTCGCCTTTGCCAACCGGCACTATGCGCCACATGTGGGGATCATGCGCAAGCTTCATCTGGAAATCCTGTCGGACCGGCGCGAGAAAGATGACAACGTCGCGTACATTTACCAGAAATCGTTGCTTTATTTTGTTTCCAGCGCGCTGGAGGCTGATTTGCGCATGCCCATTCTCGGGCTGGAGAATGTCTTCAACCCGCAATATTGCGGTTGGGATGGCGCGTCAAGCACCGCCGAAACGCTCACCAATTGGCGCAATGCAGTGGAAATCAGCAAGCTGAAGGAGCGCCTGACTATCCACGACGAGGAGAAAATCCTCACCCGGCGCAGCAACGGCGCAGACCAGCAGGAGAAAACCGGCAGCGCATCTCACGGCGGTTTCGACAATAATGTCGAGGTCATCGGCAAAACGCTGGAGCGGATCACCGGCGCGAAGCTCGATCTGCCGGTCGATGACTTGGTAGGGTTTTAGAGGTGCTTGTAGGGTGGGCGCAGCCCACGCGGATGCTTTGGTGGGCTGCGCCCACCCTACAAAATCCTGGGTTATATCAATCCCTTTTCAGCAAACGACAGGGTTTGTCCAACCGCCACCACGAAGTGATCCAGCACGCGCACATCGACCAGCCCGAGAGCCTGTTTGAGGGCGGCGGTCAGGTGTTGATCAGCCTGGCTTGGCTCGGCGACACCGGATGGATGGTTGTGCGCAAGGATGACAGCGGCGGCATTGTGCGCCAGCGCGCGTTTGACCACTTCGCGCGGATACACGCTGGTCTGGCCGAGTGTGCCGTGGAACAGCTCTTCTGCAGCAATCACGCGATGTTGCGTGTCAAGAAACAACACCAGAAAAACTTCCTGATGGCGCCCGCCGAGCAGTAACTGCAAGTAGTCGCGCACCGCGCGCGGCGAGTTGAGCGCGTCACCGCGTTGCAACTCCTCTTTCAATGCGCGCAGCGACATTTCCTTCACGGCTTGCAGTTGTACAAACTTCGCCTGCCCCATGCCATGCACTGCGCAGAAATCCATCTCGCCGGCGGCGAATAATTGCGTGAGGTTGCCAAACTGGGCAAGCAATTCGCGCGCCAGGTCCACCGCGCTTTTGCCGACCACGCCGGTGCGCAGAAAAATTGCCAGCAGCTCCGCATCGGACAGCGATGCCGCGCCGCGCTGCAACAGCTTCTCCCGGGGTCGTTCACCTTCAGGCCAGTCTGTGATTGCCATAATGCCCCTTAATAATTATCAAAAAGCCTCTGCATAACGTAGCGAGCGCAGCTGAGACAAGGCAAAAAATGGCGAAAAACCGGAATGTACTTTTGTACATGAGGATTTTGAACCATTTTTTAACGCAGCATCAACAAGCGCAGTAGTTGTGCAGAGGTTTTATCCATGCTCGTCCATCCGCAATTCAATCCGGTCGCCATCCATCTCGGTCCGCTCGCCGTCCATTGGTATGGCCTGATGTACCTTGCAGGCTTCATGACTTTTCTGTGGCTGGGGCGCAAGCGCATCGTTATGCTGAGCAAGGCGCAAGTTTCAATACAAGAGACCGGGCACGCCGGGAAAAAAGCGCACGGCAATGTCGCGACTCCTCTATTCCCGATCGATAACAAAATGCTCGACGACATGCTGTTTTACGGCGTCCTGGGCGTGATTATCGGAGGACGATTGGGCGAGGTGCTGTTCTACAATCCCGGCTATTATTTTTCACATCTGCTCAAAATTTTTGCGGTCTGGGAAGGAGGCATGTCGTTTCACGGCGGCTTTCTCGGTGCACTGTTGGCAATGGCGTGGTTCGCATATAAGCATCAGATGCGTTTGCTGCAACTGACCGATTTCATCGCGCCGCTGGTTCCGCCCGGGCTGGCCTTTGGACGCATCGGCAATTTCATCAACGGCGAGTTGTGGGGAAGGCCGGCCGATGTGCCTTGGGCGATGGTTTTTCCCAGAGTGGACAACCTGCCGCGCCATCCATCGCAGCTTTACGAGTGCGCACTGGAAGGGGTTATGCTGTTCGTTTTGCTGTGGCTGTATGCGCGCAAGCCCCGCCCTGTCGGCGCAGTGTCCGGACTATTCCTGATTGGCTACGGCAGCTTCCGTTTTCTCGGCGAATTCACGCGCAACCCCGATGACGGCATCTTCGGCTTGATGACCTTTGGCATCAGCATGGGACAATGGCTGAGTATGCCGATGGTAGCCGCTGGAGTCGCCATGTTGCTGTGGAGCAACCGCGCTGCGAGGCTTGCATAATGCCTTGACACCTCTAGCTGCCCTCTACGATACTCAAATACCGCATACGGTCATCGCAAACCTTGAACGAATTTTCACTGCTGACATTGTTTGGTTTTTTAATACTGCTGCTCATTTTCAGCGGATTTTTTTCCGGTTCTGAAACCAGCATGATGGCAATCAATCGCCATCGCCTCAATCATCTTGTACGCAAGGGCAACAAAAGCGCCAAGCTCACCGCCGAATTACTTGGCAAAGTCGACAAGCTGCTCGGATCCATCCTGCTGGGCAACACGCTGCTCAATGTGGCAGCCGCCACGCTGACTGAAATTATCATCCTGCGCCTGTTCGGACATAACGAACTGGCCATGCTGATCGGCACACTTATCATCGCTTTTGTGTTGCTGGTGTTCAGTGAAATCATGCCCAAGATCGTTGCTGCCAGCCACCCCGAGCGTATCGCACTGCCTTCCAGTTATTTGCTTTCCCCGCTGGTCAGGCTGTTTCACCCGGTCGTTTCGGTTGCCACCGCGATTGTGCGCGGGCTTCTCGGGTTGCTGCGAATAAAGATACAGACCGACCAGAGCAAGCAGAAAATGACTATAGAGGAATTGCGCGGACTGGTGCTGGATGCAGAGCATTTCCTGCCGCGCAAGCACCAGAAGATGCTGCTCAACCTGGTCGACCTGGAGCGCATCACCGTGAATGACGTCATGATCCCGAGGAACCTGATCGAGGCGCTGAACATCAATGCCGACGCAAACGAACTGCGCGAGCAAATCATTACTTGCCACCATACGTTGCTGCCTGTTTATGCAGACACGCAAAGCAACATAATCGGCATCCTGCATATCAAGCGGGCGCCGGCATTGCTGCAAGAGCCAGCGCTCGACCTGGCGCAGTTGCGCGATGCGCTCAATGAGCCATATTTCATTCCATCAGACACGCCGCTGCTCAAGCAACTCCAGCAGTTTCAGGAACGCCATGCGCGCCTCGGACTGGTCGTGGATGAGTATGGCGAGTTGCTCGGGTTGGTGACGCTGGAAAACATTCTGGAGGAAATTGTCGGAGAGTTCACCACGCAATCCCCATCTCAGACCGGCAAGTTTTTGCGCCACGAGGATGGCAGTTTGTTGCTTGAAGGCGGGAGTAGTCTGCGCGAGCTGAACCGTAAACTGGGGTTGAATCTGCCGCTGGATAGCGCCAAGACACTCAATGGGTTGATTCTGGAACATCTCGAAGACATACCCGAGGCCGGCACCAGCCTGAAAATTGCAGGCTACCCGATAGAAATCATTCAAGTGCAGGATCGAACCGTGAAGGTTGCGCGCATTTTTCCGGCACAGGTAAAAAATCAACCATAGAAAACATGCCTTTACAAGAGTCGTAAAGCTCGGCATCATGCCCGTCAGCATTAGATTTAGTGACGCAAGGAGGCCCCAATGGCTGTTGCACAACAAAAAGTTCAGAAGATAAAAATTAAAGAATATCCCTTTGCCTGGGAAGGCAGTAACAAGACCGGCAAGCTGGTTAAAGGTGAGATGCGCGCGCCCGGCAGGGACGCAGTGTCAGCCAATCTGCGTCGCCAGGGGATTAGTGTCACAAAAATAAAACGCATGAAAACCAGCGGCAAGTCCATTACTCCCAAGGACATCACCCTATTCACCCGTCAACTTGCCGTTATGATGAAATCTGGTGTGCCTCTGCTGCAAGCTTTCGATATCGTGGGAAAAGGGCATGACAATCCCTCCGTTGCAAAACTGCTGATGGATATTAAAACTGACGTGGAAACCGGAAGCAGCCTGCAACAGGCCTTCCTGAAATTTCCGCTGTATTTCAACGCGCTGTACTGCAACCTGATTGGTGCAGGCGAGGCGGCGGGTATCCTGGATGCGCTGCTGGAACGTCTGGCAACCTACATGGAGAAAACCGAGGCACTCAAAAGCAAGATCAAAGGAGCGCTGACCTATCCCATTTCCATTATCGTGATCGCGTTCATTATCACCGCCGTGATCATGATTTTCGTGATCCCTGCGTTCAAGGAATTGTTTTCCAGTTTTGGCGCGAAGTTGCCGACTCCGACATTGGTGCTCATGCAAATCTCCGATATCTTTGTGGCTTATTGGTATTTGATTTTTGGCGTAACAGGCGGAGGCTTGTACACTTTCCTGTATTTCTGGAAACGCAGCAAACAAGTTCAGGATGCCATGGATAGGGCGATGCTGAAATTGCCGATTTTTGGCTCGCTAATCCGCAAAGCGGTCATCGCCCGCTGGACCCGTACGTTAGCCACAATGTTCGCTGCCGGCGTGCCTTTGGTCGAGGCGCTTGAATCGGTTGCCGGCGCGGCAGGCAATGTTGTGTATTATGATGCCACCAAGGCAATTCAACGCGAAGTCAGCACCGGAAGCGGCTTGACTGTTGCGATGGAAAAATCCGGGCTATTCCCGAGCATGGTGCTGCAAATGTGCGCGATCGGTGAAGAGGCCGGCTCGCTGGATGGAATGCTCAGCAAAGTGGCCGATTTCTTTGAAGCCGAGGTGGATGAAGCGGTTGCAGCCATATCCAGCTTAATGGAACCAGTCATCATGGTGGTGCTGGGCACGCTGATCGGCGGCATGGTGGTCGCGATGTATCTGCCAATTTTCATGATGGGTCAAGCGATTTAATGAACCAGAGGACAGAGGACGGAGGACGGAAGACAGAGGCGTTGTCGCGGCTGTGCCGCGTTCTTGATCTGGCGTACCGCGCAGCGGCGCATAACAATCCGCCAATTCGATGAGTTTTATGGGGCTTATACAAACGGTTCCTGCCGCCTTCATCGGCATGAGCCGGATCCTCGGGTTGATGGCCGGCAGTTTTAGTTCCGGCATAACCCGCAAGCGGATTAGCCTTCACTGAAACAGCCGACTTACCCAAATGATCCATATTCTCCAAACCTCACCGCTCTTGTTCACTGTTATGAGCGCCATATTAGGCCTGATGGTCGGCAGTTTTCTCAATGTGGTGATTCATCGTTTGCCGAAGATGCTGGAGATCGGTTGGCAACAACAATGCGCGGAGTTACGCGGGGAAGAGTATGTGCCCGTCACGCCATACAACCTCATTGTTCCACGTTCAGCCTGCCCGCATTGCAATCACGCTATCAGCGCGTGGGAAAACATTCCAGTTGTCAGTTACCTGCTGTTGCGCGGCAAATGCAAGAACTGTGGAGCGGCAATTTCGCCGCGCTATCCGGTAATTGAGGCGATCAGCGGAATTCTGTGCGCTTATGCGGCATGGCATTTTGGTTTTGGGATGACGGCAGCCGGAGCGTTGTTGCTCGTCTGGGCGTTACTGGCACTTACGGCAATCGACTTCGATACGCAATTGCTGCCGGATGACATTACCCTGCCGCTGCTCTGGGCGGGTTTGCTGCTCAACCTGTTTGGAGTTTTTACCGATTTATATAGCGCGGTACTTGGCGCAGTGACTGGTTACCTTGTGTTGTGGAGCGTGTACTGGCTGTTCAAGCTTATCACCGGCAAGGAAGGCATGGGCTACGGCGATTTCAAGCTGCTTGCTGCGTTGGGTGCATGGATGGGCTGGCAAATGTTGCCGCTGATCATCCTGTTGTCCTCGCTGGTTGGCGCAGTCGTTGGCATTACCCTGATTGTGGCGCTCAAGCATGGCCGCAATATTCCCATCCCTTTTGGCCCATATCTGGCGGGCGGGGGATTTATCGCGCTGTTCTGGGGACAAACACTGACACAGGGTTACCTGCAACTGCTCGTCGCCCCATGATTCCAATCCTATTTCATCGGTGAAACTGTGTTGGCTTCCTCGTTCACTCCTTGCCGTGCTAAAGGCACTGTAGCTACCGCCGCCCTTACGGGCTTAACTTCGCAAGCGAAGTTAGCGTACACTGAAACGTTAGTTTTCTGCGTCGTTCGCTCGTCGCCGCCTTGTTTGACCTTCGAAATAGAATTGGAATGAGCTTTTGCATCGGACTTACCGGCGGAATAGGCAGCGGTAAAAGCACCGTTGCCGCGATGTTCGCGGAACATGGCGCGGGTGTTGTCGATACGGACATCATCGCCCACAGCCTGACGCAACCGGGCGGCGAGGCCATTGCGGCGATCCGTTCCGCCTTCGGCAACGATTACCTAACGGATGATGGGGCATTGGATCGCGTAAAAATGCGCGGGCTGGTTTTTTCGGACGCCGCCGCCAAACAGCGGCTGGAACAGATTCTGCACCCCCTGATATTCGAGCAGGCCAAAACGCAGTTGCGGCAATTGCAGGCCAAACCCTACATCCTCGTCGTTGTCCCGCTGCTGCCCGAAAGCCGCACATTCCGGCAACTGGTGCAACGCGTGCTGGTGGTGGATTGCGAGGAAAATACCCAGATTGCGCGGGTCATCGGGCGCAGCCGCCTGACGGAAGAGAAAGTGCGCGCCATCATTGCCCTGCAAACCCCGCGCGCCGACCGGCTGCGGCTGGCCGACGACGTAATACGCAACGATGTCAGCATGGAAAACCTGGCAGGACAGGTTGCCGTTCTTCATGAACACTACTCAAAAATGCAAAAACAGTAATTGACGATGCAAGGGAATCCCATATATCTTTCGTAATTATATTTACCCACCCTTGCCGCCGTGATCGACTATGAGTTTCCCCTCAACGAAAAAGTGCGCACGATGTTGCGCCTTGAGGGATTGTTCGCACGCATGGCTCACTTTACCGGACACGATCAATGCATGGATCACCATGCCGCGCTGCTCACCTTGTTCGAGATACTCGAAGTGGCCAGCCGCGCCGATCTGAAATCCGAGCTTTTACAGGAACTGGAACGCCAGAAACGCGCCCTTTCCGGCCTGCACAACAATCCCGATATTATCGAAGACGCGCTGGAAGCAGTACTTGCTGATATTGACAGGGCTTCCGCAGACCTGCACTCAACAACAGGCAAGACCGGCCAGCGCCTGCGCGAAAACGAGTGGCTGATGGGCATCAAGCAGCGCGCCAACATGCCCGGAGGCACCTGTGAATTTGACCTGCCTTCCTATCACTATTGGCAGCAGCAGGATGCCGGCTTGCGTCGCGAAAACCTGCGGGCATGGCTGGCCCCTCTCATTCCCATACATGCCGGAGCAAAAATCATCCTGCGGCTAATCCGCGAGAACTGCAAGGGTTTCCATTTTACTGCGCACCGCGGCACCTTCCAGCAAATGCAGGGAGGGCGTGTTGCGCAGATATTGCGGATCGGCCTGGCTAACGAACTGGCATGCACGCCCGAAGTCAGCGCAAACAAATATGCGCTGAATATCCGGTTCATCGTGACGGACTATGCCGCAAAATCAACTCAGGTCGAACAGGACGTGCCGTTTGACCTGACCTTTTGCAGCCTGCCGTGATAATGCCAAATAAATCCCCGCCGGTTGTATCCTGTCCGCATTGCGGCGTTGAACATCAATGGGATATCAACAATCGCTTCCGCCCGTTTTGCAGCGAACGCTGCAAGCTGATTGATCTGGGAAAATGGGCCAGCGAAGACTATCGCGTTGCGCAGCCAACAGAAGAACAAGAGTTTTCCGAGCCGCCTCACCAAGCCTGACGCAGCGTACTGATGCCATGCGCGCCATGCTGCCATGCGATTTGCATATCATCGCGCGTCAGGCCGCCCAACGCATACACCGGAATTGATGACCCTGCCGCGATAGCCGCAAAACCTTCCCAGCCAAGATGCGCCGCCCCCGGATGAGACAGGGTCGGCATTACCGGACCCAGCAACGCGAAGTCGCAACCCAATACCTCGGCGTGGCGCAGTTCCTCCGCGTTGTGGCAGGATGCCCCGCACCAGTCCACTTCCGGTCTGTGCCGGAAATCCGCCAGCTGCGCGCCGGTAAGGTGTACCCCGACCGCCCCGATCTGCTGGGCCAGTTCGATGTCGGCATTGATCAGCAGGCGCGCACCATGTTGCCGCACCAGTGGCAGCATTTTAAGCGCCAGCTTCCTCAAACCGTCGCGCGAATAATTTTTCTCACGCAGCTGCACCAGCCGCAAACCATTCTGCAGCGCTGCCTCCAGCCGCCGCATGAATTCATCCTCGCCCAACTCCTGCACATTGCTGATCGCATATAACGAAGGCAATTCCAGCGTACGCAGGATCGGCGCGTTGGCGGGGAGCACTGGTGCAACAGAAACGCCCGGCACGTGCTGCCACGCAAATTCCTGCCCCTCATGCGGATGCAACTCGCCAGCCCACGCCGTCACGCGGAAAAAATTCAGCCGCACTGTCGCATGAGGATAAGTGAACACGCGGGTAATCCAAGGGTAAGCGGTTGTTACTGTTATGCCCAACTCCTCGCGCAGCTCGCGCACCAGCGCATGGTAGGGCGTCTCGCCGGGTTCGATCTTGCCGCCGGGGAATTCCCAATAGCCTGCCCAGATTTTGCCGCGGGGGCGTTGGGCGAGGAGGAAGGAGCCGTCGGGGCGTTGGAGGACGGCGGCGGCGACTTCGATTATTTTGTTTTTTTCAATCTGGATGTTCAATCAAACCTCATACTTAATCGTGGCCGTTCGTGTTGAGCTCGTCGAAACATGAATGGCTACATACAAGTCAACTTCGCCGGGGGTAGCCCGACGGTTTTGACTTTTTTTTTGCGTTGTCTTAAAGCGCCAGCCGCTTTGCGGCGACCCTTCGACAGGCTCAGGGCGAACGGCCTTTGTAGGGTGCGCTATGCGCACCATGGTGCATGGAATGCACACTACGCCTGCTGCGCCACTCTAATTACCTTGCGCAACAATGTGAAATCGCAAATCCAGTTTATCCTGAACCTGAATCGCACCACCAAGCACCGACAGCGGAGTAATGCCAAAATCGGTTTGATTAAACGACATCTTCCCGTCAACAACAATTCCATCCCGAACGGTTTCAGTTTGCGCCGGAACTTCATAGGTGCGCGTCATGCCATGCAGCGTGATTGACACGTTCAGCGTGCGGTGACTGGCGTCAGCCCAAGTGGCATGTATCAGCGCGTAAGGAAAATGTTCGGAGTCGAGTGTATTTATTAACATGTTGTTGCGCGTGCCTTCGATAGCTTCCGGCGAAGGTTGGGTGTCGAACCCTGCATCGGTGCGCAACCCCGGCTCATCCACGGCAAGCTGTTCGAGTGGAACGTAGAAGTCGGCCAGCCCTTCTTCTGCAGAAACGTAGCCGCTCACATTGTGGCTGGCGACCACATGGTCATGTCCCAGGCGCGCGAGTGTGCCGGCGCGATGCACTTCGATGACTACCAGCGATTGGGCTGAATCCACGTGCAGGATCTTTTTGCCCAGCGCTTTGGCATGGAGGTAATGGGCTTCGGGAAAACCTGCGGGTGCGTGAGTGATCTCCGCCGGTATTTGCGGGGGAATGCCCGGAGCGCAGGCCGCCAACATGCCCGCAAGCAGCATGCTCATGCATAGGTTTTTATTTCTTGCCTGTATTAAGAAGTTCATTTGTGCCTTAATCGGCCACAGGCGAAACATGCATCGCTTTGGCAACCACTTCGCGTGTCAGGTGCGGGGCGAACAGTTCGATGAAATCGTAGGTATAGCCGCGCAGGTACTCGTTCTTGCGTATCGCAATCCGCGTGGTGCTGGGCTTGAACAGATGCCTGGCATCTATCATGCGCAGGTGCTTGTCGCGCTCCGGGATGAAGGCCATTTTCGCCAGGATGCCGATGCCCAGGCCCAGCTCCACATATGTCTTGATCACGTCCGTGTCGATCGCGGTCAGCGCGATGTTGGGCTGGATTTTTGCAGCTTCGAACGCGGCGTTGATCTTGCCGCGCCCGCTGAATGCAAAGTCGTAGGTGATGATCGGGTATTGCGCGATCTTCGC
>JACREA010000193.1 GCA_016218465.1 Nitrosomonadales bacterium
CACGTTATTGGTTCTAACCAGTATTTCAGGTCAACGACAACCCATACCAGAACCGGCATGCGCACATACGCGTGCGATGATTGTCATAATTTCTCCTCCTGGATTCCAGCTCGATACAAACACACAGCTCCTTCGCCATCTGGAGTATGTATGGGTTGCCACAATAGTGTTATTGCAGTGGGAACACCCGCAGGCCATGTCGATATCACCGCGACACCTGATTGCAATCAGTGCCACACATCAACTTATAGCTGGCTACCGGCACTTGGCGCCAAACCGGCTAATCACATTCCCTACAATACCGGGGTACCGTGCAGTTCTTGCCATGCCGGGGGTACCGTAGCGACTGGTGCTACCTTACATGCATATGTTTCTTCAGCTTGCACGGCCTGTCACCTTAAGGGTGGCCCGGTCTATCTGGGCAATATGGATAAAAAAGGCTTCGGCCATGAGGGATGGAGCGGAGCGGGTGAGTGTTCTCAGTCTGGGTGCCACAAGCCATTAGGCTCCAGGGGTACTGCCTATATCAATTGGAAATAATGGCACTTTGATTTGAAGGCCGCGCAAGCTGGTGTTGTGCGGCCATTTTATGCGGTTATCGAAAATATTAACAAATCGTCTCGGAGTAAAAGAATGTCAATCAACCTGCCTTCAGGAATGATGCGCTTAATTTCATTATTATCTCTATTGGCTGCAGTGAGCTGTGGCGTCGCTACGGCACAGCCTTTGGATGAAGTGGGGCTCGAGTTCCAGAACCAGGGTATCGTCGCCACAGTCCGCTTGACCGGACCAGTGCAGTACCTCCGCCATTTCCCCGAGAGTCACGGAAAGACGCTGGAAATCTATTACGACCGTGTGCAAGGCGCGACAAGCGCTGAAACATGGGTGGACAACGAAGTACGCAAGTCGCCTCCTTCCGGCCTCATCCCCAGCTTCACGGTGACTACCCGTGATCAGCAGACCAAGCCGAAATTGGTGATCGAGTTTTCGCGCGAGGCAGAATACAGCGTTGCGCCGGGCAAGGACAATCGCAGCCTGTTGATTACCATCCGTCCTGAGAAGAGGCCGGTAGGCACAGGGCCTTTGCCTTTCCTGCCGACGATCAAGCCTGAGCCGATGCCCGCACCTGCTGAAACCCTTACCCCCGAAGCTGCGGCCGTCGCCGGAACCAACAAGCAGTCTCGTGACTTGATGGTTCAGGGACGTGACGCGCTGGCAACCAAGAATAACGAGGCTGCGGTGGATGCGTTCAACAAAATGCTGCTGTTGCCACCCAACGATTACACCCAGGATGGGCAGGAATGGATCGGCGTTGCCCGCGAACGTTCCGCGCAAATCGAAAAGGCAAGAATCGAGTACGAATTGTATTTGCGGCTATATCCGGAAGGTGAAGGTGCTGCACGTGTAGCTCAGCGCCTGGCCGGATTGACAGGTAAGGGTACGGGGGAAGTGGTCGCTGCGGCAGGCGAAGAGAAAAGAAGGGAAGCCCGCCTGATATCATATGGCAGCGTTTCCTCGCGTTATTACTTCGGTAAATCCAAGATTGATTCGACACAATCTTTCAATAACATACCAGAGACCTTGTCTACTTCGTTCACTGACCAGTCCATGCTCATCACCAGTGTGGATGCATCCGAGCGTTATGTAGGCGATGAATATGACAACCGCTTTGTGTTCCGAGATGTGAACACCAGGAATTTCCTGTCTAATCATCGCAGCCTGAACCGGGTGAATGCTGCCTACGGCGAAGTGAAGAACCGCAAGAAGGACTACATGCTGCGCATGGGCCGTCAGTCCGCTACCGGTGGTGGTGTGCTCGGTCGTTTCGATGGCGTTTCCGGCTCTTATGGAGATGCACAGAATTTACGGGTAAATGGCGTCGTTGGTTCATTGGCGGATTTTTCTCAAGGCAGTGAACCAAAATTCACGGGTGCGAGTGTGGATAGAGGTGCTTTTTCGTTATACGGCATCAATCAGATCATGGGAGGCACGACTGACCGGCGTGCAGTGGGCACGGAGTGGCGTTATTTCGAGGACAAGAAGACCGCTTATGCCTTATTGGATTATGACACCTACTTCAAGAAGATGAACGCGGCGCAACTCATGGGGACAGTCGGCGCCCTCGGCGGAACGATGAACTTCATGGTGGATCACCGCAAAACCCCTTCGTTGAGCATACGCAATGCCCTGAATGGCGCGAGTACATCGACCCTCGATGCGCTACTGCAAACCATGTCTGTCAGCAGCTTGCGTGAGTTGGCGCTGGCGCGTACTGCTACTTCCAATATGGGGCAAATCGGCATCACCGTTCCTCTTCGCGAAAAATGGCAGGCGGGCGGAGATTTCCGGCTGACAAACACGTCTGGCATGCCAGCCAGCGGGACGACTGCACTCGAAGGCATCCTTCCAGCCACACCGAGCCGGGGCACTGAAAAGAGCGTGACCGGGCAGCTTATCGGTAGCGGTCTCTACAAGGAGGGGGATATCTGGTCTGGCAGTATCACCCTCAACACCAGCAGCGCGGTGAGCGGCCATTCCATCTA
>JACREA010000191.1 GCA_016218465.1 Nitrosomonadales bacterium
CAACCGGAAGCGGCTACACTCGACGCTGGGCTACAAGTCACCGATGTGGTTCTTGAGTGATTGGCTCACCGCTCAGCAACAGGAAAAACTGGTAGCATGAAATCCGCCTATTGGAAGACGAAAAACAGAGGGAAGGTCAGAATATGTTTAGCATAACTCCAAAATCCTTCGATGCCGTTGATATGGTTTTTGGTCTTTTTACTCACAAAGCCTTTGGAATGATTAACCACCATATGTTTTCCATATCGTTGCAACGATTGATACCCGCGAAACGCATCGGTGAAGTAGACCGATCCCTTGCGGGTATGTGCTTGGATATGGGTCATGAGCGTCTCTGCCGAGACCGACTCCACCACCTTGGTATAAACCCTTCCATCCCGCTCCAGCAGCCCGAATACGATACTTTTGCCTCTCGCCCCGCGACCACGTTGCCCCTTACGCACCCCGCCGAAGTAGGACTCGTCCAGCTCGATCTCGCCAGACAATTTGGCACCCTCCAATTCGGCGGTATGAAACAATGCGATGCGCAACCGCTGATAGACCCGCGTCACCGTCTTGGCATCCAGGCCCAAATCACTCGCCAATCGATAGGCGGGTTGCTGCTGGTAAAATCCTTGCAAGATGGCGATCTCGCGGCGCAGTTTGGTCAGGCTTTTTTGCTTGCCGCAGCGCATGCACTTCACATAACTTCGCGCTGTCTTCACGGTCTTGAAAGAACCGCAGAAAACACACTTTCGACCATTCAAAAAGTTGGCCGCACAACTAAATACTGTATGAACCCCAGTAACCATAAGTATCTCCAAGGATACACTGGTTACGAAACGCCCTAATTACCAAAGGAAATGGAACACGTTTCTAATTTCACCCTTTGGTCTTCATCAAAAACGCCGTCACTTCTTCGCGGTCGTGAGAGGTTTTCATTTTGCCGCCTCAATCGCCCGCTGCAAAACTACCCTGTCCATTACATCCTTATCCCGCACGGATTGCTTGGTCAGCAGCAAACCTTCCAGAGAAAGGGTGCGCACCGGGATGCCATCAAGGTCAACAGTCTCGGCGTAGCGTGCCAGCGTTTTGTTGGTTTCGCCGCAAGCGTTGAACAGCAAATCAACCACAAATTCATCTGCCACACGAATTGTTTCACCTTCGCCAAACCATGCAGGATCGATTTGTTTGCTCGCTCTTTCGGGCAGCACCAACAATGCCTTTATCACACGCTTGGCCTGTTCGCTGGTTGGCGGCACAAGAATGGCAATGTCGGTCGTGGCGCGGTAGTAACCGTGGGCGAACAGGGCATATCCACCTATCAGGAAATAATCGGCTTTGTTTTCGTTGAGCGATCGGATGACCGTTTTCAGGTCATCTATCGTCGCGGGGCGCGCATACTCTTTTTCAGCCATGCCTGGTTTTCTGGACGGCGACAATGGAATCAACCACGCAGTCCATCATGTGCCGATCCGCTTCTTCATGGGTTTTGTAGCGGAACACGCCGCGCGGAAAACGGAAAGTGGATTGCAATTTTTGCATTTCGGTATTGAACAGGGCGCCCTCGCGCAGCAAAGCTCCATCGGCGTGAAAAGTGATATTTCTTTCCTTGCGCTTACCGGCAATTTTCATTGTTTTAACCCTGTTCGAATAATTTGCGCTGACAGGCTACCCAGCGGACAGGCAAAGGTCAATATCAAAAAACACGTTTTCAATTCTTACCCCTTGGTCTTCGTCAAAAATACCGTCACTTCCTCGCGATCGTGGTAAAGCTGCTTCGCCATCATCCGGTAGTTGATGCCTTCTTCATCCAGCCGTTTGCGGATGTTGCCCAGCGCGCTATCCAGCGCGACGAGCCGCTGCTTCATCGGCAATTTCAAATTAAAGATCGCATGCTTGCACAATCCTGCCGCGAACCATTCGCCGATCAGCGTGGCGACTCTGGAGGGTTTTTCCACCATGTCGCACACCAGCCAGTCCACCGCTTTGCGCGGCGCGTATTTGAAGCCGTCCTGTTTTAGGTGCTGCACCAAGGGATGGTTCACCAGTGCGCCTTTCATCGGGCCGTTGTCCACCGCCGTGACGCGGATGCCGCGCTTGATCAGTTGCCAGGTCCAGCCGCCGGGCGCGGCGCCGAGATCGACCGCTGTCATGCCCTGGCGCAGCAGGCGAGTCTGTTCGCTACGATCCATGAACACTTCGATGGCTTCGGCCAGTTTCATCGTCGAGCGGCTCGGCGCTTCGGGCGGCATGGATTGGCGCACAATGCCCATGATAGCGTCCGCGCTGTTGTGCGGGTCGCTGGTGCCGATCAATGCGGATGATTTATCGGGGAAGAAGAGGTGCAGGCGAGGGAGCTTCTTCGTTCGAGTTGGCCCTTCGACTGGCTCAGGGCGAACGGCTTCTTGGGAGTTGTCCTGCAACTTGCCTTGCTCGCGCAGCGCGGTTTCCAGCAATGGTTGAAAGCGGCGGGTGAAGGAAGCAAGCAGTTTTCCTTCGTTGGTGTCCGGCGCTTCCAGCCACAGTGTGTCGAAGCTGCCGGGAATGTCGGCGATGGCAGCGAGGATGGGCGTCAGGCGGTCGCGATCGGGAAGGGCAGCGATGGTGTGATGCAAACGGATCAGTTGGCGCGCAAAGATCAGATCGCGCCAAGATAGCGATTGATCGTTGAGTGTGACGACGACATAGCCGCTGTCGGCGAGGATGGCGGTTTGCTCCGCGAGAACCGGACGCTGCTGCCGCGCTTGTCGTAAAGCTTCCTGCGCGCAATCCTGTTCGAAGCCGGGGCGGCAATAGAGCAGCCAATGGTTTGGTGTGGGTTTTTGCATGCGCGCATTGTGGCACAGCTTCGGCGGACGATTTCAATTCAGTCGAATATCGCCCGAAGATGTTAATATTCACGCATCTTTTCTTTGGCTTTTACATGATGAGCAAACGTTACGATCTGATTGTTTTCGACTGGGATGGCACGGTGATGGATTCGACTGCGGCCATCGCGGGTTCGATACAGGCCGCGTGCCGCGGTCTTGGACTGCCTGTTCCAGATGATAAGACTGCGCGCCAGGTGATCGGCCTCGGCCTGGAACAGGCGTTGCGCCGTGCCGTGCCCGATATCCCCGAGTCCAAGCGCCCCGATCTGTTGGCGCTCTACCGGCATCATTTTATAGTGCAAAGCGAAGCGATCCCTTTGTACGAAGGCGCACGCGAGACGATAGATGAGCTGCACAAGGCGGGATATTTGCTGGGAGTGGCGACCGGCATGAGCCGCGCGGGGCTGGAAAGAGCGCTGAATGCCTCTGGCCTGAAAAAATATTTTCACGCCACCCGTACCGCGGATGTGGCTTTTTCCAAACCAGATCCGGCGATGTTGCTGGAACTGATGAAAGAACTGGATGTTGATGCCGTGCGCACGCTGATGGTAGGCGATACCACGCACGATCTGTTGATGGCGCAAAATGCCAATGTGGATGCGGTGGCGGTGATGCATGGCGCACATTTGCCGGAGCAGTTGCAGGCGTTGAAACCATTGGCCATGGTGGAGGATTTTGCTGAGCTGAGAGCATGGTTAAAAGCCAATGCCTGACAAATTTCAAAAGGACTCATGATGGAAAATCAAAACAACAACTGGGAACGCGGCGTGCTGGAAAAGCTGGCGATGGCGGCATTGCAGGAACAACGCCGTGCACGGCACTGGAGTATTTTCTTCAAGGTGCTCACGTTCGGCTACCTGTTTTTTATATTGTTCATTTTCATGGGCTGGAAAGACAAAGGTGAATCTGCGCTGGGCGCCGGCAAACATACCGCAGTGGTGGAAATGTATGGAGTGATTTCATCCGATAGCTCGGCGAGCGCCGACAATCTGATTCCAAGTTTGCAGGACGCATTCAAGGACAAGGACACGCAAGGCGTGATCCTGCGCATCAACAGCCCCGGCGGCAGCCCGGTGCAGGCAGGGCAGATCAATGACGAGATCCGCCGTTTGCGCGCCATGTATCCGGCTATTCCGTTGTATGCGGTGGTCGAGGATATTTGTGCCTCGGGCGGTTATTACGTGGCGGCGGCAGCGGACAAAATTTTTGTCGACAAGGCCAGTCTGATCGGTTCTATCGGAGTGTTGATGGACGGGTTCGGTTTCACCGGCACGATGGCGAAGCTCGGTGTGGAACGCCGTCTGATAACGGCGGGGGCGAATAAGGGGTTTCTCGATCCGTTCTCGCCGAGCGACAAGGCGCAGCAGGAATATGCCAAACAGATGATCGCGGAAATTCACCAGCAGTTCATCGATGTGGTGAGACACGGGCGCGGCAAGCGCCTCAAGGAAACGCCGGATACCTTCAGCGGTTTGATATGGAATGGACAGAAGGGTGTGGAATTGGGGTTGGCAGATGGTTACGGCAGCCTCGAATCGGTGGCGCGCGATGTCATCAAAGCCGAGAAAATCGTGGACTTCACCACAAGGGAAAATTTCGCGGACCGTTTGGCAAAACGATTGGGCGCCGGAGTAGCGAGCGCATTGCCGGGCTTTTCCTCGCAGACGAACGGGGTGAGTTTACGTTGATGATGGCTGTTCGCACTGCGGGTGCAGAAGCATAAAACGACCAGATCACCTTACAGCAGCGTTTTTAGTTTTTGCATCACGTTCTGCATGATGCGCGGTTGCCCTTGTGCGGTGGGGTGCAGGTTGTCGGCCTGAAACTCTTCTGGCGCAACGCCTTCCAGCAGAAACGGCAGCAGCCTGACACGGTGTTTTTCTGCCAGCCTCGAATACATATTCTCGAATTGCGTGATGTAAGGCTTGCCGTAATTCGGTGGCAGCTTCATGCCGATCAGCAGCACCTTTGCGCGCGAGCGCTTTGCCTGTTTGACGATCTCGCCAAGATTGGCTTCGATGTCCGCAGTTTTGTAGCCCCGCAACCCGTCGTTCGCGCCCAGCTCCACGATCACAATCACCGGGCGATGTTGCTGTAATGTTTTGTCGATCCGCTGCCGCCCGCCAAAAGCTGTCTCGCCGCTGATGCTCGCGTTCACGATGTCGAATCCGGGATGGGAATGTTTCAATTCCTGTTGCAGCAGACTGGGCCAACTTTTTTCTGCTGCAATGCCGTATCCGGCTGATAAACTGTCGCCGAATACCAGTATGTTTTTCGCGGCATGAGCGGTGTATGGTAGCCACAGTGCAACGAACAGCAGAATTATATTAAAGGCCGTCATTCCGGACTTGGTCCGGAATCCAGTGTTTTGATTAAACTGGATTCCCGCCTTCGCGGGATAACCAGCCACTTGGTTGCTGTTTTTGGGCAACCTAGTGGAATGGCTAGTTGTTTCACCAATGACAAAACCAAAACTCTTCAAGATGTCGACAATATTCATGACAGAGATTGTGCAGGCAATTAATCTCGGTAAGCAAGTGCTAAGCGGCGAACAGCCGCTGACCATTTTTCACGAGGTCAATTTCGCCGTCGAAGCAGGCGACAGCTTGTCGATTGTCGTCGCATCCGGCTCCGGCAAATCCACGCTGCTCGGCCTGCTCGCCGGACTGGACGAACCGAGCAGCGGCAGCGTGCGGCTCGACGGCTCGGACCTATTCGCGCTGGACGAAGATGGGCGCGCCAGGCTGCGCGGCGAACTGGTGGGATTCGTGTTCCAGTCGTTCCAGTTGCTGCCCGCACTGTCCGCGCTGGAAAACGTCATGCTGCCGCTGGAGCTGCGCGGAACACCGGATGCGCGCGAGCGCGCTACAGACTCGCTGCGCCAGGTCGGCCTGAGCGAACGCGACCATCATTTGCCCAAACACCTTTCCGGCGGCGAGCAGCAGCGAGTTGCGCTGGCGCGCGCCTTCGTCACCCAACCGAAAATCCTGTTCGCCGACGAACCCACCGGAAACCTAGACGCCGCCACCGGCGCGCAGGTCATCGAACTGATGCTGGAACTCAACCGCGCGCAGGGCACGACGCTGATCCTTGTCACCCACGACGAAGCGCTGGCACGGCGCTGCGGCAGACAGTTGCGGCTGGAGGCGGGGCGGGTGGTGCAGTGAACCTCCTCCGCCTCTCCCTCAATCTCCTGCGCCGCGACTGGCGTGCCGGGGAATGGCGCGTGCTGTTGCTGGCGCTGGTGCTGGCGGTGGGCAGTCTCGCCACCGTTGGGCTGTTCGCCGACCGGGTGCGGCAGGCGTTGCAGCAGGAGGCGCAGAGCCTGATCGGGGCGGATATGCGCATCACCTCGATGCGCCCATTTCCGCCGGCCTATCGCGCTGCGGCGCAGGCGCGCGGGTTACGGACGGCGATGAGCCTGTCTTTTCCGAGCATGGTGGTGTTCGGCGAGCAAAACTTGCTGAGCGAGATCCAGCTGGTCGAGCCGGGTTATCCGCTGCGCGGCAAGATCACGATCGATCCACCCTCTCCCCCAGCCCCTCTCCCACAAGTGGGCGAGGGGAGAATGAGTTCCATTCCCGCGCCGGGCACGATCTGGGCGAGTCAGCGGCTGTTGCGCCGCCTTGAGATACGCTTGGGCGACGAGGTCAGCATCGGCAGGCAGCGCTTCGTGGTGGCGGCTGCCATCGTGCGCGACATTGACCAGTCGATCGGCTTTGCCAGCTTTGCGCCGCGCGTGCTGCTGAATGCGCAGGACCTTGCCGCAACCGGGTTGGATCAGGAAGGCAGCCGCATCAATTACCGGCTGCTGATTGCCGGTGACGTGCGCCAAATCGCCGAGCTGCGCGACGAGCTGAAAGGCAAACTGACCGACTACCAGAAGCTGGAAGACGTGCGTGATGCGCGTCCTGAAATTCGCACCGCGCTGGAACGCGCCGAGCATTTCCTCGGGCTTGCCGCGCTGACTGCCGCGATCTTGGCGGGCGCGGCGATGGCGCTGGCGTCGCGGCGTTTTGTGCTGCGCCATCTGGACGGCTGCGCGGTAATGCGCTGCATCGGCGCACAACAGGGGCAGGTACTGCGCCTGTTTCTCTACCAGTTCCTGCTGCTCGGCGTTGTTGCGGTGCTGCTCGGTTGCGCGCTGGGATACGCCACTCAAGCCGTGCTGGTCGGGTTCATCGAATCGATGCGCGATGCGGAGCTGCCGCAGCCGACCGTGTTGCCCGCGCTCAAGGCGGTGGCAAGCGGTTTTGCGTTGCTGCTCGGTTTTGCCTTCTTGCCATTGCTGCAATTGCGCAAGGTGTCGCCGCTGCGCGTGTTGCGCCGCGAGCTGGGCGCGCCACAAACCAGCACGGGCATGGTGTATGGCTTGGCGATGCTGGTGCTGGCAGGACTGTTCCTGTGGCAGGCGGACTCGTTCGAATTGGGCTTCGCGATGCTGGGCGGGCTGCTCGCGGGCCTGTTGCTGTTCGGCGGGCTGGCGGGGTTGATGCTCTATGGGCTGGCGCGCTATTCATCCCTGTTTCATCCGCAGCTGCGCCATGCCCTTAACAATCTGGCGCGGCACGGGCGTGACTCTGCGCTGCAGGTGGTGGCGCTCGGTCTGGGCGGCATGGCATTGCTGTTGTTGACGCTGGTGCGCGGCGATCTGCTGCAAAGCTGGCAAGGCAAGCTGCCGCCGGAAACGCCGAACCGCTTCGTCGTGAACATCCAGCCCGATCAGCGGCAACCCTTGCTTGATTTTTTCGCGCGGCAGTCCGTGCCGCTGCCGGAGTTGCTGCCGATGGTGCGCGGCAGGCTGGTCGCCATTAATCACGTCACTATCAACGGCGACAGTTACCCTGATCCGCACGCTCGCGAGATGGTGGAGCGCGAATTCAATCTGTCCTGGGCTGAGAAGATGCCGGAATGGAACGAGCTGGTGAGCGGCAGTTGGTGGACACCTCAAAGTGCGGATACAAATACGTCGTCACTGATGGAGCCACAAGCCATTCGACTAAGCCCGCAAGCGGGCAAGTCGCTGGTTAACCGGCGAAGGCCGGTGTCCAGTTCATTACAAACACTGGATTCCGGCCTTCGCCGGAATGACGAAATTCCAAGCGAGCGCAAGGAGCTTTCGGTGGAAGAGGGCATCGCCGAACGGCTCGGCATCCACCTCGGCGACGAGCTTACCTACGAGGTGGTGGCTACGCTTTTCACCGCGCGGGTAGCCAATCTGCGCAAGGTGCAATGGGATTCGATGAAGGTGAATTTCTTCGTGATCACCACGCCGGAGCTGCTCAGGGATTTTCCGGTGAGCTATCTCACCAGCTTCTACCTGCCGCCTGACAAGGTTCGCGTCGGCGATCAACTGGTACGCGAATTTCCCACGATGCTGGTGATCGACACCGGCGCGTTGATCGCGCAGGTGCGCGGCATCATGGACCAGATCGCGCAAACCGTCACGGTGGTGTTTGTGTTCACGCTGTTTAGCGGTCTTGCGGTGCTGTATGCGGCGCTGCTTGCCACGCAGGACGAGCGTATCCGTGAGGCGGCGATCCTGCGCACGTGGGGTGCGGACAGCCGCTACGTGCGCCGTTTGCATCTGGGCGAATTCGCCGTGCTGGGGTTACTGAGCGGCCTGCTC
>JACREA010000195.1 GCA_016218465.1 Nitrosomonadales bacterium
CGCCTCATAGGTCAGCGTGCCGGAGCGTGACACCACGCCGATGCGACCCTTCTTGTGGATGTGTCCCGGCATGATGCCGATCTTGATCTCGTCCGGCGTGATCAGCCCCGGGCAGTTCGGCCCGATCAAAATGGTGCGTTTGCCCTGCATGCGGTAGCGCGTCTTCAGCATGTCGTGCACCGGAATTCCTTCGGTGATGCAGATCACCAGATCCAGATCGGCCTCGACCGCCTCGTCGATCGCGGCAGCCGCGCCGGAAGGCGGCACGTAGATCACCGACACGGTCGCGCCGGTGGCTTTCTTGGCGTCAAGCACCGAAGCGTAAACCGGTACGCCCTCGAAATTTTCGCCTGCCTTCTTCGGGTTCACCCCGGCGACAAAACAATTCGCACCGTTCGCATAAGCGCGGCAATGGAAAGTGTGGAACTGGCCAACCTTGCCGGTCATGCCTTGGGTAATGACTTTGGTATTTTTATTAATCAGTATGGACATTTTTTATTTCCCCTTTGCTGCGGCTACGACTTTTTGCGCCGCATCTGCCATATCGTTGCCGGAAATGATCGGCAGGCCGGATTCAGCCAGAATCTTCTTGCCGATATCCACGTTTGTTCCTTCCAGGCGAACCACCAGTGGCACGTTCAGGTGCACCTCGCGCGCCGCTGCCACCACGCCCTCGGCGATCACGTCGCACTTCATGATACCGCCGAAGATGTTGACCAGGATGGCTCTGATTTTGGGGTTCTTCAGCATCAGTTTGAACGCTTCAGTGACTTTTTCCTTGTCGGCGCCACCGCCCACGTCGAGGAAGTTCGCCGGGTTGCCCCCATACAGCTTGATGATATCCATCGTCGCCATCGCCAATCCCGCACCGTTTACCAGGCAGCCGATGTCGCCATCCAGCGAGATGTAGCTGAGGTCGAATTTCGAGGCCTCGACTTCTGCTGGGTCTTCTTCGTCCAGATCGCGCATCGCGACGATTTCCGGACGGCGGTACAACGCATTACTATCAAAGTTAAACTTTGCGTCCAGCGCCCGCACGTGGTTATCACCTGTCAGCACCAGCGGGTTAATTTCCGCCAGCATCGCATCCTTCTCCACAAATGCGCGATACAAACCTTGCAGGCATGCGCGCGCTTCGGACAGCGCCGCGTCGGGAACACCTATTTTTCGTGCCACATCGTTCGCCTCGGCATCGGTCAAGCCTTTCACCGGATCGATCCATACCTTGTGGATTTTTTCGGGCGTGTGCGCGGCGACTTCCTCGATGTCCATGCCGCCCTCGCTGCTCGCCATCAGCGCCACGCGCTGCTTGCTGCGGTCGATCACCATGCCGACGTAATATTCCTTTGTAATTTGCGCGCCTTCTTCAATCAGCAAGCGCCTGACCTTCTGCCCCTCCGGTCCGGTCTGGTGCGTCACCAGTTGCATGCCCAGAATCTGGTTCGCGTATTCGCGCACCTGATCCGGCGACTTCGCCACCTTCACGCCGCCGCCCTTGCCGCGCCCGCCGGCATGTATCTGTGCCTTCACCACCCACACATTACCGCCCAATTGTTTTGCCGCGGACACCGCCTCATCGACGCTGAAGCATGCCAACCCACGCGGCGTGGGCACGCCAAATTGGCGCAGGATTTCTTTCCCTTGATATTCGTGTATTTTCATAATTGATAATCGCCTTAACGAAGCGCTTGCCACAATTAGCTCGCAGCCGAATATTTTACCGAATTATTTGATTGCGCGCGTCAGATTCAACACAAAGAGATTAATGCGCCGGAAAATTGATTGAGAAGAATGAAGGACGCGAATACCGCCATCTTGCATTATTATTGCGCTGACAGCGATCTTGTTGAGCTTTCAGCACAACAGCATAAAACCTTTAAACATTACAGCCGGGGTTGATATGGGCCAGATTTATAAGGAAATTTCGGATAAGCACAAACAATTCATTGCGGAGCAGAAAATATTCTTCATTGGAACGGCCACATCTGACAGCAGGGTCAGTGTGTCTCCCAAGGGCATGGATACATTGCGTGTGTTGAATAATAACCGTGTGGTTTGGCTGAACGTAACAGGCAGCGGCAATGAGACTTCCGCACATGTTCAACAAAATCCGCGAATGACCATCATGTTCTGTTCATTCGAAGGCGCGCCGCTTATTCTCCGTCTGTATGGACAAGCCCGTGTGTTTCATCATAATGACGCGGAGTGGGAGGCTTTGTATTCAATCTTTGCGCCAATCCCCGGGGCACGGCAAATTTTCGACCTGAAGGTTGATCTGGTGCAAACCTCATGCGGCTTTGGTGTTCCATACTACACATACGCCGGAGAGCGGGATGCGCTCAATGAATGGGCAATCAAAAAAGGTGACGACGGGTTGAAGAAATACTGGGAAGATAAAAACCAGGCCAGTATCGACCAGATACCGACGAACATCGTCGCGAAAAATCTCTGAGTGTTTAGTGTGGGAGCTGCTATAGCCTCTCCCACATCCGTTAATCCAGCGTCATGCCGCGAGGCAGTTAACTCGGTTCCTGATATTTAGCTTCCTGCAACTTGGCTTGCGCCGCTGCCAGGCGTGCGATAGGAACTCGCGGGCCGGAGCAGGAAACGTAGTTGAGCCCGATGTGATGGCAAAAATGGATGGAGGCAGGATGCCCGCCATGTTCGCCACAGATACCGATTTTTAATTCCGGGTTGGTCGTGCGCCCCTTTGCCACCGCCATCTTCATCAACTGCCCCACGCCCTTGATATCCAGCACCTCGAATGGGTTGTCTTCCAGAATGCCGGTCTCGGTGTATGTTGGGAGGAATTTATTTTCTGCATCTTCGCGGCTGAAGGAGAACGTGGCCTGAGTCAAATCATTCGTTCCGAAGGAGAAAAATTCGGCAGTTTCCGCCATGCGCCCTGCACGCACGCAGGCACGCACCACTTCCAGCATGGAGCCGAATTTGAATTTAACGTTAATGCCGTGGGTCGCGTTCACTTCCTGGTGGATGCGCTGAACATAGCTGTGAATGCGCTTGAGTTCTTCCACTGTAGCAACTTGCGGCACCATGATTTCCGGATAGATTTCGACCCCATCTTTGGCACACAGGGCGGCGGCTTCGAGAATCGCCCGTATCTGCATCGAGTAGATTTCCGGGTATGAAATGCCCAGACGCACGCCACGATGGCCCAGCATCGGGTTGACTTCAGCAAGGGCTCTGACCTTTTTCAGGATCACTTCCTTCTTGCCGATCACGTCCTCTTCCATATGTGTTTCCTTGAAGTCGCTCAGCCCGCCCATGAGCTTTATCAGGCCATCGGCATATTGCTGGTAAAGCTTGGGGTTGAGCAACTTGAGAGTCTCAGGCAAATCTTCCAACCCATTTATGGTATCGCGCAGTTGATGCAGGTGAGCGATTTCCAGTTCGAGTTGCGCCGCTGTAGGCAGGAATTCGTGCATCGGCGGATCCAGCAAACGTACGGTGACGGGCAGTCCCTTCATCGCCTTGAAGATACCCTTGAAGTCGGCACGCTGGATCGGCAACAGGCGATCCAGCGCGGACTGGCGTGCTTCCTGCGTTTCGGCCAGGATCATTTCCTGCACGATGGGCAAGCGGTCGGTGCTGTTGAACATGCGCTCGGTGCGGCACAGGCCGATACCCATCGCGCCAAATTCTCGTGCGCGTTGGGCATCGCCTGGAGTGTCGGCATTTGCCATCACCTTGAGCCTGGACACCTCATCCGCCCACGCCAATAGAGCCCCCATTTCCTCGGAAAACTCAGCTTCCACTGTCGGCACTTCGCCTGCATAAACATGGCCGGTGCCGCCGTCTATGGTGACGACATCGCCTTCATGCAAGGTGGTATCGCCAATCTGCGCGCTACGCAACACATCATTGATGACGATCTGCTCGCAACCCGAAACGCAGGGCTTGCCCATGCCGCGCGCTACCACGGCGGCATGTGACGTCTTGCCGCCGCGACTGGTAAGTATGCCCTGTGCCTGGAAGAAGCCGTGAATATCCTCGGGCTTGGTTTCCTCGCGGACCAGGATGATTTTCTCGCCGGTGCGACCGCGCGCTTCGGCGGTATCGGCATCAAACACGATTTTGCCTGAGGCTGCTCCAGGCGAAGCTGGCAATCCTTGAGCCAATGACTTGCCATGAAAGTTCGGCGCCAACTGCGGTACCAATAGTTGTTCGAGAATCGCCGGCTCAATGCGCAGCAGAGAGCGTTCCTTGGAAATCAGCCCCTCATGGAACATTTCCACAGAGGTACGCACCATCGCGCGCGCGTTCATTTTTCCGTTGCGCGTTTGCAGGCAATAGAGGATGCCCTTTTCGAAGGTGAACTCGAAATACTGCACTTCATGATAATGCGACTCCAGCCGGTTATGCAGTGTCATCAACTGGCGGTAGATCTCCGGCATTTCCAGTTC
>JACREA010000198.1 GCA_016218465.1 Nitrosomonadales bacterium
AGTAGATGTCGCTGTTGATTACGGCGAAAGATTCGCCCTCTCCCCCGGCCCCTCCCCCGCCAGCGTGGGAGGGGAGTAGCAGCGGCAAGGCATAGGCGATGCCGCCGGCAGTTTCCAAGGCAGTGCCTTCGTCTGAATAGCGAATGTGGGCGCCGTAGCGGCTTCCGTCGCCCAATGCGGCTTCGATCTGAGTGCCTAAGTGGGCGTGGTTGATGACCAGTTCGGTGATGCCGGCGCGCACCAGGTTCTCAATGTGCCAGACGATCAGCGACTTACAGCCTGCTTCCAGCAACGGCTTGGGTGTATGGTCGGTGAGCGGGCGCATACGTTCGCCGCGGCCGGCTGCCAGCAGCATCGCCATCATGGTTTTACGTTTCTCACGATTGCCCCCTCGCCCGCTTGCGGGAGAGGGTTTGGGGAGAGGGAGATGCGCAGCATCGTCAAAATGTATAACCCTCCTGAATGCCGTGCGGCTCCAGCTCATCCAGCAGGTTCAGCAGCGGCTTGAGGTCGATATAACGCGCACAGGCGGCGCGAAGATACGCCATCACCAGCGGCAGATCCTTCAGGTAGCCATCCTTGCCGTCACGGTGGTACAGGCGCGCGAAGATGCCCAGCACCTTGAGATGCCGCTGCACACCCATCCATTCATAATCTCGGTAGAACACCGAGAAATCATCGGCTACCGGCAAACCGGCCTTGCGCGCCTTTTCCCAGTAACGGATCAGCCAGTCGATTCTTTCTGCTTCTTCCCAGCGGATATAGGCATCCTTGAACAGCGAGGCCAGATCGTAGGTGATCGGGCCATATACCGCATCCTGGAAGTCCAGAATTCCAGGGTTCGGCTCGCTGAGCATCAGGTTGCGTGAATGATAGTCGCGGTGTACGTACACGCGTGGCTGGGCAAGGTTGTTGGCGACGATGCGCGCGAAGATTTCTTCCAGCCTGGCGTGCTGTTTGTCGGTGAGCGTGATATTGAGGTGCTTTGCGACATACCATTCCGGAAACAGGCGCATTTCGCGAAGAAGCAGTGCTTCATCATAAGGAGGCAGCTCATTCTCGCGCGATGCAAGCTGGATTTTGATCAGCGCGTTGGTAGCGGCGCCATACAACTCGCGCGCAGTACCGGCATTTAGCGCTTGCAGGTAAGTGGTATTACCAAGGTCGGACAGCAGCAAAAAGCCCTGCTGCAAATCCTGCGCATACACATGCGGCACGTGTGTCCCGGCATCTTCGAACAGTTTGGCAATATGCAGAAACGGGCGGCAATCCTCGTGCTGCGGAGGCGCATCCATCACGATGCGCGTTTGGACATCTGCGAAAGTAACTCGGAAGTAGCGGCGGAAGCTGGCATCTGCCGACGCAGGTGCAAGGGCAAAAGTCTCGTTGGGGAACTGGTTGTGTAACCATACGGAGAGTTGTTGCTGGCGCTGCATATCGGGCTCTCAAATGTACTTAATGTTAAACTGCCGGGAGTTTATCATCTTACTATTTGCTGCGCGTTATGCGGTTTTGTCTCAAATCCCTGTGTTTTTTCTTGCTGTGCCACTTTGCGCATTACTCTTACGCGGGAGAGTACGTGCCCGAGCTGCGCGCCGATAACATTCCAATAACTACGCCCAGCGCTGACAAAAACGAGCCTGCCATTATTGAGGCAGACAGTTTGACAGGGAAAAAGGAGGAGCAAATTGAGGCGATTGGCAATGTGACCATACGCCAGGGCGGGCAGTCGATCAGTGCAAACCATTTGCTGTATCAGCAAGATTCGCAGGAGCTGGATGCGCAAGGCTCGGTGGTGCTGAAACGAGACGGCAATACAATGAGCGGGCCGCATCTGCTGTTTAATCTGGGTAATAGCGCCGGCACGATGGAGCAGCCGCAGTTTTATCTGGAAGGCAATAATGCGCACGGCTCAGCGGAAGTGCTGCGAATCCAGGATCGCGAGCACTACAGCTTCGACAACGCCACTTATACTACTTGCCCGGTTGGAAATCAGGATTGGCAGTTGAATATGGGGTTGCTGGAACTGGATCAGGAACGACAGATCGGGGTGGCGCGAAGTGCGTCGGTTGAATTTAAAAGCGTACCATTTTTATACACGCCATGGATGGATTTCCCGCTTAACGACCAGCGTAAATCCGGCTTTCTGGCGCCAGTTTTTGGAGGAACAAGCCAGGGTGGTGCCGAAGTGACGCTACCTTATTACTGGAATATTGCGGCGGACCAGGATGCGACATTTGCGCCGCGCATCATGAGAAAGCGTGGTTTGATGCTCAACAATGAGTATCGCTATTTGAGTGGCAATTATGGCGGCGAGCTGCATTTCGACGTGCTGCCCTACGATGCAGTGTCAAAAAGCGATCGCGAGAGATTTGCCTTAAAGCATAACCAGGTTCTGGCGAACGGTGTAAATGGTTATGTGAATTTCAATCGCGTATCGGATGATGCATATTTCAGAGATTTGGCTGATGCCGTGAATGCCACTTCCCAAGTCAACCTGCTGCGTGAGGGTGGAATTAACTTTAATGCAGGCTCATGGAGTGGTGCCGCGAGAGTTCAACGCTATCAAACCTTGCAAGACCCGGCTGCAGTAATAGTAGCGCCCTACGCGCGGCTACCGCAATTAACACTTAATACGCAGCAGAGCATTTCCAGCGCAAAATTTACTTTTGCCAGCGAGTTCGTGAGTTTCAGCCATCCGACTGCAGTGAACGGAAGTCGCCTGGTGATTAACCCCGGCGTTAGCTATCCGTTGGTGGACGATCCGGCTTTTTACATCACACCCAAAGTTGCGTTGCATAGCACCGAATATACGATGGGAGCAAATAATACTACGATGCAGGATGCTTCCCGCTTTCTGCCGCTTTATAGTGTAGACAGTGGAATTGCTTTCGAGCGGGATACCAGCATGTTTGGCGGAGATTATTTGCAGACTTTAGAGCCGCGCCTTTTTTATGTATATGTGCCGTACAGAAACCAGGACCAGTTGCCAAACTTTGATACTGCACAAGCGGATTTCAGTTTTACCCAGATATTCACCGAGAATCGTTTTATTGGCAGCGATCGTATCGGCGATGCCGATCAAGTCACGCTGGCGTTGACATCGCGTTTGCTGGAGAGCAAGAACGGCATGGAGCGGCTGAATGTGACGATGGGGGAGCGTTATAGTTTTAATACGCCCCGGGTGAATCTTGTTACCGCTACAACCTCGTTAAACAAGTCAGATATATTGCTGGCGGCTGCAGGGCGGCTAACCGACGCATGGTCTCTGGACAGCGAGTTTCAATTCGACCCGAATCAAACGCATGCGCAACGCTATAATATTGCGGCGCATTACCGTCCGGAACCCGGCAAGGTATTTAACATGGGTTACCGGTTTTCGCGCAACGCATTGCGCCAAGCCGACGTTTCCTCACAATGGCCGCTTTCCAGCCGATGGCGTGCCGTCGGGCGCTGGAACTACTCGCTGCAGGATAGCCGGACGTTGGATGCTATTGCGGGGCTTGAGTATAATCAGAGCTGCTGGGCATTGCGCATGGTCGCACAGCGTTTTGCTACTGCCACGCGACAATTTAATACGGGAATTTCTGTTCAACTCGAGCTGAACGATTTCGTTAAGGTAGGTTCTGATCCCTTGAATTTACTCAAGCAAAGCGTGCCAGGCTACACAAAATTGAACGGTAAAACTACCAATAAAACCTTGCAGACATCACCCTGATTACGGAAAAAATAATGCAGATTAAACCCCTCTTGATTTGTTGTGCGCTGCTCATGCTGCAATCTGCATATTGTGCCGATGCGCCTTCCGTGAAATCTGCGAAAGCCGCAGCAAAGCCAGTCAATCAACTGCCCGCCAGGCTGGATGTGGAGTTGATACCGATGTCGCAAACCAAAACCGCATCGCCGCCGCCCGATCCGCAACAGCAGGCCGGTGCTATCGACTCTGTGGTTGCGGTGGTTAACGATGATGTAATTACCCGCTACGAACTGGATGAACAAGTGCGCACGGTGGTTCGCCAGTTACAGAAACAGCGTACCCCGTTACCGCCCCCGGATGTATTGGAAAGACAAATCCTTGAACGCATGATCACCGATATGATACAAGCCCAATTTGCCAAGGAGAGCGGCTTGCGCGTGGATGATGCGCAGCTGGATACGGCGATTACACGCATCGCGCAACAAAACAAATTTCCTGCTTCGGTTGAATTTCGCGCCAAGCTGGAAGAGGATGGTATCGATTTCAAGAAATTCCGCGAGGAAATTCGCAGTGAGATTATTTCCACCAGGTTGCGCGAGCGTGAAGTAGACAGCAAGCTCATCATCAGCGATAGCGAGGTGGACAACTATCTGGCTAACAAGAGCAAGGCGGGAGGTGCTGGAGAAGAGTTTCATCTTGCACACATTCTGGTGGTAGTGCCCGAACAGGCCAGCGCTGAGAAAATTCAGGCCGCACGCGAAAAAGCCGAGCAAGCGCTGAAACAATTAAAAAGCGGCGCCGATTTTGCCCAAGTCGCGGCTGGCGTCTCCGATGCCAGGGATGCGCTTAAAGGAGGCGATCTGGGATGGCGAGCCAATGACAACCTTCCCCCGCTATTTCTGACTGAATTGCAAAAATTACAACCAGGGCAAGTTTCAGATTTGATGCGCAGCCCGAGCGGTTTCCACATCATCAGGCTGGTCGAGAAACGTAGCGGCGATGCGCCTGTGATGATTACCCAGACCCATGCGCGGCATATTTTGATCAAGACCAGCGAGATCGTTCCAGAAAGTGAAGCCAAAAGGCGCCTGATGGAGATCAAGCAGCGCATCGAGGAAGGTGCAGATTTTGCCGAACAAGCCAAACGATATTCGCAAGATGGCAGCGCGCAACAGGGAGGCGACCTGGATTGGCTGTTTCCTGGACAGACTGTGCCGGAATTTGAAGGCGCAATGGATAAGTTGCAGCCCGGCATGATAGGCGCAACGCAAACGCAATTCGGCTGGCATTTGATACAGGTGCTGGAACGCCGCAACACCGATGTAAGCGAGCAACAGAAGCGCCAGCAGGCGCGCGTTTCCATCGGCATGTTCAAATCGGAAGAGTTGTATCAGGACTGGTTGCGCCAGTTGCGCGACCGCGCGTTTGTAGAATATCGCCTTGAAGAGAAAAAATAGCCGGTGATTACTGCTGCGTTTTCGGCGCCTCTGGTTCTTACTGCCGGTGAACCGGCTGGTGTAGGTCCGGATCTGTGTGTGCAACTTGCGGCTGCGCCGCCCGACATTCCTTTCGTCATCGTTGCCGATAAAAATCTGCTGCAGCAACGTGCCCGGCAACTTGGCATAACCATGCAAATGCAAGACTATGCAGTTGGGCAACAAATCGCTTGCCAGCCCAACATACTGCCGGTAATCCATGTGCCTCTTGCCGCTCCCTGCCATACCGGAGTGTTGAATGCCGCCAATAGCGCATACGTCCTTGCGACGCTTAAACGCGCGGCGCAAGGTTGCCGGGGTAATGAACATGAGAGAGTCGAGTTTTCCGGCATGGTAACCGCGCCGGTACACAAGGGCATCATCAACGATGCGGGTATTCCATTCACCGGGCATACCGAATTCCTCGCCGAACAAACGAATACAGAAATGGTGGTGATGATGTTGGTCGGCGGAGGGATGCGTGTGGCCCTTGCGACCACGCACCTTGCCTTGAAAGACGTTCCAGCGGCAATCACCGGACCATTATTGGAAAACGTGCTGCGTATCATCCGGCGCGATTTACAGTGCCGCTTCGGGATTGCGCAGCCGCGTATCCTGGTGGCGGGGCTGAATCCTCATGCAGGTGAAGGCGGCTATCTTGGGCGCGAGGAAATCGAGACGATGATTCCCGTGCTCGACAAATTGCGTGACGAGGGCATGCATGTCAGCGCTCCGCTGCCTGCCGATACGTTGTTTACGCCTCACAAGTTGGCGCAGTGCGACTGCGTGCTCGCGATGTATCACGATCAAGGGCTGCCGGTGTTGAAGCACGCCAGCTTCGGCAAGGGCGTGAACGTCACGCTGGGCTTGCCGATCATACGCACCTCTGTGGATCACGGCACGGCGCTGGATCTGGCGGGAACCGGCAAGGCTGATAATGGTAGCCTGCTGGAGGCGATCAGGCTAGCGGCGGAGATGGTTCGATATGAGCGTATGTCCTCATAAATACATGACTCAATCCGCAGATTACACAGATTCACACAGATTATTTTGGTCCGATTTAATCTGCGAGAATCTGTGTAATCTGCGGA
>JACREA010000200.1 GCA_016218465.1 Nitrosomonadales bacterium
CAAATGGAATTGTCTCAATTTTCTCACCGCGATTGATAATATGCACAATCTCGCGCCCGCCGTCAGCCACGCCGATAAAGCGTATCTTGTAGTAGTCCGGATGCGCTTTTGAGAAGGCCGAGAAAATCTGTTGCAGGCGTTCTGCCCATACTTTGTGGGTGTTGCCGTAACGCGGATCGTATCCGTGGTTCAGGGCTGCGCGCACGATGCCGGGAACCGGGGGAGCATTGGACAGAAACAGCACATCCTGCCGCAGGGTATCGACCGCCTGATTCAGCATTAGCTTTTCAGTTTCGAGATTGTTTTTCAGATGGGCGCGCAGATCGCTTATGTAGGTGTCGCGAATACGCGCATTTTCAACAAACGCCAGCGATGCGGCGCCCGCAGCCACAATTATCAGTGCGCTGACAGTGATCCGCGTTGATAATCGTAGCTCGCGCAGTTTCATGGCGATGTTATTAATGAAGCGTCAGCGAACCGGTGTCATAGCGGTTCGCCCGATTCAGGGCCTGCTCATATTACCTGAATGTTGGATGCCTGCTTGCCTTTGACACCTTGCGTTATTTCAAAGGCAACTTTTTGTCCTTCATTTAAGAGCTTGGGGCCACTCATGTTAATTGAGGTAAAGTGGGCGAACAAATCCTCAGTGCCATTATCAGGGGTGATGACACCATAACCCTTTACATTGTTAAACCATTTAACTATGCCAGTTAACATGTTCCGGTTTCCTTTTAAAAAGCGGGGAAATCTCCCGTGTAACACACATTAACTTATTGCATTACATGACTGATATAGGTGTTTGTCTGGTTCTGATATAGGTGTTTGTCTGGTTCTGATATAGGTGTTTGTCTGACAGCACCCCTCAGAGGCAGATCGGGTTCAATCGAATAAGCGGCAAATTTGTACTTCGCCGGAATCAACTTTTGCGCCGGTATTCGACGAAGTGATATTCCAGGGGTTGAGGTGCTTCCTGATGATGGGCTTCGCGCGACACTTCCAGCCATCCCGTCCGCTCGAATTCGGGAAACCATGCATCCCCGTCCACATCCTGTTGAACCTCAGTGATGTAAAGCGTATCAGCCAGACCAAGCGCCTGCGCATAAATATCCGCCCCGCCTACTACAAAAATCTGCGGGTCGGATGCGCAAGCCGCAATCGCTTCGGGCAGCGAATACGCGACAGTGCAGCCTTCAATTTTCAGATTGCGGTCGCGCGAGACCACCACGGTGGTGCGCCCCGGCAACGGCTTGCCTATGGATTCGAACGTCTTGCGCCCCATGATCATGTGATGCCCCATGGTCAGCTTTTTGAAGTGCTGCAAGTCGGCGGGGATGCGCCACGGCAGGGTGTTGTTGATACCGATGGTGCGGTTCTTCGCCATCGCTACAACAATTGCGAGTTGCGCGTGCGCGGCCTGGTTTTGCAGCAAACCGAAATGCTTACGCAGGGTGGGCAGCAGCCGCGACGTGATGTCGTCGCGCACCCGGACAAAGCTGGAGAGAAGCTCTCCGTGCGGATCGTGGAATGGCATATGCATGGCCGGGATGGCGCGCGGGAAGAGCGGGCAGCTTTCTTTCGCGTTGTCGCATACCGTGACGACCAGATCAATCGGCTCATTGATGATGGAGTCTATCCCCTTCGGGTGCAGCCCATAAGTGGGAATGCCCGCCATTTGCAGCGCCTCGATGGCTTCTTCGGCCACATGCGCCGCAGGGTGGGTGCCTGCGGAGATGGCGCGCAGATGCTGCCCCAGATAATGGTTGACCAGCGCTTCGGCCATCTGGCTGCGGCAGGAATTGCCGGTGCAGAGAATGAGAACAGTTGGCTTCACACCGCTACCGGGGCCTTGATAGCGGGATGCGGATCATAGCCCTCAAGCGTGAAATCCTCGAACCTGAAGCCGAAGATATTTTTTACGTTGGGGTTGATGCGCATGATTGGCAACGGGCGCGGTTCGCGCGACAGTTGCAAATGGGTCTGCTCCATGTGATTGAGATACAGGTGCGCGTCGCCGAAAGTATGCACGAAGTCCCCCGGTTCAAGGCCGCACACCTGCGCGACCATCAGCGTGAGCAAAGCGTAAGAAGCGATGTTGAACGGCACGCCGAGGAAGACGTCGGCGCTGCGCTGATAGAGCTGGCAGGACAGCTTGCTATCCGCGACGTAGAATTGGAAGAATGCATGACAGGGCGCCAGCGCCATCTTGTCGAGCTCGCCCACGTTCCAGGCCGAGACGATCAGGCGGCGCGAATCGGGGTTCTTTTTGATCTGTTCCACCACCTCGGCAATCTGATCCACCATGCGCCCGTCCGCCGTGGCCCAAGAACGCCATTGCTTGCCGTACACCGGGCCGAGGTTGCCTTGTTCGTCCGCCCACTCGTTCCAGATCGAAACACCGTTTTCCTTGAGATATTTGATGTTTGTGTCGCCCTGCAAAAACCACAGCAGCTCGTGGATGATGGACTTCATGTGGCACTTCTTGGTGGTGACCAGCGGGAAGCCTTGCGCCAGATCGAAGCGCATCTGGTAGCCGAACACGCTGACCGTGCCGGTACCGGTGCGGTCGGATTTTTTCGTGCCGTGGGTGAGCACATGTTGCATGAGATCAAGGTAGGCGCGCATAACTTCAGATACTCCGATAAACTTTTTTAAGTTTCATTCAACCTTACCATCTCCCTTGTAGGGAGCCCTTCCCATCCCCTCTCCCTTGCAGGGAGAGGGCTAGGGAGAGGGTAGACTCTAATGCCACTTTACCCAACGCTTCTACCCCCATCCCAACCTTCCCCCTGTAAGGGGGAAGGAGATGAGGCGGGAGGCACATAATTCTTGGTGTTGAATG
>JACREA010000199.1 GCA_016218465.1 Nitrosomonadales bacterium
GCTTTAGCGGCTTAGTCAGATGGCTGGTAGTTCCATCAGTATTTTCCGTTCGCGTCCTTCGATATACCGCGCTACGCGCGGCACTGATGAAACAACTAGCCATTCCGCTAAGCCACAAAGAACGTGGCAAGCGGCTGGTTATCAGGGCGAACGGAAAACGAGCCGGTACGGTGATGTTTCGAGGTACGGCCAAATGTATCGAACCATGTTTTTGGACTTAATCAGAGGTTCTTTAAATCAACCCGGGTTACAGCCCGCTAACCATGCTCAAACTATCTGGCTTACTAAAACTCCTTCCATTCGCCATCGTCTTCTTCCTTGGCCTTGGCGAGTTTGCGTGCGCTTCTGGAAGGCGCAGCCGTAATCCGGTTATGATGCGCGATGGCGTGACTGGCTGCAGGTTGGGCAGCCATTTTGGCAGCGAATCTCAGCACGGCTTCTTTGCCCCCCACTACTTTGAATACGCCCACTGCCTCATAGAGCGCTTTGGCCTGCTCCCGCATCGCTTCGGCTGCCGCAGCTGCTTCTTCCACCAGCGCGGCATTCTGCTGGGTCACTTCGTCCATCTGGATAATCGCCTGGTTTACCTGCTCGATGCCCTCGCCCTGTTCATTGGAAGCGGCGGCGATCTCGGACATGATGTCGGTGACACGTTTAACCGCCTGGACGATTTCGGACATGGTCGCACCAGCCTGATCCACTTGTTTGGAGCCAACATCCACTTTGCTCACCGAGTCGCCGATCAGGGCCTTGATTTCCTTGGCAGCGGCGGCAGAGCGTTGCGCCAGGTTGCGCACTTCTCCGGCCACGACGGCAAAACCCCTGCCCTGTTCTCCGGCGCGCGCGGCTTCCACCGCTGCGTTGAGGGCGAGGATGTTGGTCTGGAAGGCGATGCCTTCGATGACGCTGATGATGTCGACGATCTTCCTGGAGCTGTCGCTGATCGAGGCCATGGTGTGTACCACGTCGCCGACGACCTGGCCGCCTTTAACCGCAATGTCCGATGCGCTGGCGGCAAGCTGGTTGGCCTGTCGTGCGTTTTCGGCGTTCTGCCGGACGGTGGAGGTGAGTTCTTCCATGCTGCTGGCGGTTTCTTCCAGGCTGGAGGCCTGTTCTTCGGTGCGCTGCGACAGGTCGGCGTTGCCTTGGGCGATTTCGTGCGACGCGGTGGTAATGGATTCGGTGAAGCCGCGCACTCCGGTAACGATGCCGGTAAGCTTGTTGACCATGTCCTTGACGGTGAACAACAAGCTGCTGCTGTCGTTGTCTCTGGTTTGTACCTCAACCGTCAGGTCGCCATTGGCGATTCTGGACATCACTTCAGCCGCATAGGCAGGCTCGCCTCCCAGTTGCCGCTGGATGCCTCGCACGATCCACACGCCGAAAATGGTAGCTAATAATGCTGCGGCTAAGCCGCCCCAGACCATTTCGATCATTGTGGAGTTAGCGTCATTCAAAGTGCCGGAAGTAATTCTATTGGCCTCTGCAACCTGATGTTCACGGAATTTTGCCAGTTCCATGGCGATGGTTTCGCTGTCCTTGTCGAAGCCCGCAGCCGTATCGGAGCCTTTCATCAGCAGATTGCCGGCATCCATCCCCTTGATGATATAAGCCTCTGCCATGACCTTGCCGCTGGCATAGAATTTATTGAAATCCGCTTCGATGGATTCTATCTGCTTCAGGCTGTGCGCGTCGTTTTCCTGCCGGTACATCTGTTTGAATTTTTCCACCCCGCTCAGGAAGCGTTTGGCCGACTCTTCGGCTTCCCTGTAGCCAGCCCGGTCATGGGTGGCGGAAACATCGGTCAGGAATTGCTGCACTTCAGAACGGCTGGTATCCATTTCGTCCACCACCAGAACGTAGGGCAGGGTTTCTTCATCGATCTGCCTGACATTCTGCGTGAGATGCGAGAGCGACACTCCAACCGCCAGCAAGGTCACTGCGAACAGCACCACTACGACAGCAAAACCAATCCCAAGCCGAACACCGATCCGTAAATTACCGAACATTTTGTTATTTCCTCTTAAAAAAACCAACTACCTTAAAGTTTGCAACTCAATCCTATGGGCGCTAGGCGACCATCTCTTCCGCGGATTCGATCAATTCCATATCGCGGCTGGTCATCAGTTTTTCGATGTCCACCAGGATGATCATGCGTTCGCCCACGGTGCCCAGTCCTTGCAGGTATTTAACATCAAGGCCGGAACCGAATTCCGGCGCCGGTTTGATCTCGTCCGTCTTTAGTGCGGTCACATCGGAAACGCCGTCCACTACCATGCCCACGACACGGTTCGCAACATTGAGGATGATCACAACCGTTGTTTCGTTGTAGGTAACCTTGTCCAGCTTGAATTTGATGCGCATGTCGACAATGGGGACGATGACACCACGCAGGTTGATCACGCCCTTGATGAATTCTGGCGCGTTGGCGATGGTGGTGACGGCCTCGTAGCCGCGTATCTCCTGCACCTTGAGGATGTCGATGCCGTATTCCTCGCTGCCCAGTGTGAATGTCAGCAATTCGCGGCTTGTGCCGCTCATGGTTTGTTCCTGGCTGGATTGCATGATGATCTCCCTTGGTGTCTAGCGTTAATATGTTTCGAGTGTGGCTGAAACCTGCCTGGCAAGACCGGTCTATTCCGTCTTGTAGTCTATATTATCACTATCGACCAAAGAAAACCCACCTCGCGAATTCAAGTTTGAAGTTCAACGCCTAATAACTTAAGGAATCTCTGATTAAGCCCTAAAACATGGTTCGATACATTTGGCCGTACCTCGAAACATCGCCGTACCGGCCCGTTTTCCGTTCGCCCTGATAACCAGCCGCTTGCCACGTTCTTTGTCAATCTTAGTGTTACCGGGCTAGTTCCACCTCCGTGCAGTAGCGAGTAAACGACCACGTTCGTAGAACGTGGTTTTGCTCAATGCCACCCAGAGGGGGCACACCTATCGCCCCTTCCGAGAAGGTGCTCCATCAGGTTCCAATTGCAATTGCTCCTGATGCCGCTCTTGCTTCTCCTGAAAACGCGCATACTTTTGGATCATTTCTCCGTTCAGTCCTACCGTGTCAA
>JACREA010000023.1 GCA_016218465.1 Nitrosomonadales bacterium
ACGCCGATGGCCAGCGTGATGGTCATGATTGCGGGCAGGCCTTCGGGGATGGCAGCGACCGCCAGGCCGACTGCTGCAAAAAACATGTCCGGCCATTCGTAGCCGCGTATCCACACGCCAAAGGAAAAGGTCAGTGCAGCCAGCCACAGGATTGCGACGGTCAACTGCTGGCCGAAACGCGCCATCTGCCGCAGCAGCGGTGTTTCCAGACTGGACACAGCGGCGATCAAGCCGCTGATGCGACCGATTTCCGTTGCCGCGCCGGTGGCGACCACCACGCCGCGTGCCTGCCCATAGACCACCAGCGTGCCCGAATAGGCCATGCAATTGCGGTCTCCAATCACGGCGTGAACATCAACTGCCGCAGTGTTATTTTCCACCGGTTCGGATTCGCCGGTCAGCGCGGCTTCCTCAACGCGCAACTGGCGAGTTTCGACCAGGCGCAGGTCGGCGGGGATCTTGTCGCCGGATGCCAGCAGCACGATATCGCCGATTACCACCTGCTCTGCCGGAATCTCGCGCCGATGCCCGTTTCGTAACACGGTCGCATTCGGCGACAGCATGTTGCGGATGGCGTCCAGCGCGCTCTCCGCCTTGCCTTCCTGAATCACCCCGATGATTGCGTTGATCAGCACCACGCCAACGATTACGCCGCAATCCACCCAGTGGGCAAGCAGCGCGGTGATCAGCGCGGAGACCAGCAACACATAGATCAGCACGTTGTGGAACTGGCGAGCAAAACGCACCAGCAAACTATCGCGCCGCGCGGCAGGCAAATGGTTCGGGCCGTATTGAATTAAACGCCGCGCAGCCTCATCAAATGCAAGCCCAGCATGATCCGCAACAAGCAAGCGCAGCACTTCCTGAACTGGCAGGCTGTGCCAATCGGAGGGGTGTTCGGGGTGCGCTTCGGGATCAACGGAATTGGTCATTTGCGCCCTTTTGAAGCAGTGAGGGAAACCGGTGGAGATGCCCTAAAGACGGTGTCAGTATAGCGGAATATTACAACGAACCGGCTTATTATTCTAGGAAAATCATGGCGTTACTAATGAAGCTCCCGATATGTTCCGGATTGTTAATTGGTTGCTTCGGTTATTGAATTGCTAGATTCTGTTGACATATAAAACAAATGGCGTCATCTCGTTAAAGGGGATGCCCCTTTGGCGATCTGCGTGTTGTTGCAACCGGTCGCAACCAACAACACAATCTTGTCACTCCGCGCCAAATCTCACTCTCGTAGTGTCTGAGCGCGACCGCAGATTGATAATTAAGTGTCGTGGCCTATAATACGCACCCGATGATCAACCTTTCTGTTCGTTCACACCTTCGCCTTGCACTCGCCATGGCTGCTGTATTGCTTGCCGCCGGCACGTTGGCACGCGCGTCCGTCATGTTGTGGTTCCTGCCGGTAGATTCAGGTATGTCATTTCGTGACTGGTCAGGTGCGCTGTGGTTGGGTGCGCGCTACGACTTGCGTGTGTCGCTGCTTACCATGTCCATCGCTTGGGCGCTGGCCAGCATGCCTTGGCTGGGAAAATATATGCGCCCGCCATCGCTGCGAGCAGCATGGGGTGCATACTGGATGCTTGCCTGCACGGTCTGGGCGCTGGGGGTCATCACGGATGTTGGTCACTACAGTTATTTGAAAAAACGACTTTCGTCGACGCTGTTCTCACTGGCACGCGATGCGAGTGAAGCTGCCGGCATGGTGTGGGAATCATATCCGGTGATCAGGATCGCATTGGGTCTAGCGCTGTGGCTGCTAGTTTGCCACTGGATATTTTCGCGGTTGTGGATATGGGCAATTGGTATCAACCGGCCTACGGGGCGCAAATGGCAAACGATAAGTTCAGAGACAATGGTGGTAGTGCTTGCCATCTCTTTCGTTCATGGCAAGCTCTCGCAATACCCGCTACGCTGGAGCGATTCGGTGGCACTTTCGAATGCATTTGCGAAAGAATCGGCACTCAACCCGTTGCATAACTTGTACGACACTTGGACCTTCCGCCAGCAGAGCCTCGATGATGCGCATATGCGGCCGGATGCAAATGAAATACGTGCGTTCGTTGGACTGCCGCCGCTCAAAGCTGACGAGCCGATTTCCTTTTTGCGCACCGTTCCCGCCAAGACAAAGGTCGCAGGCCAACCGCCGCTGAACGTAGTGTTGGTTCAGCTTGAATCATTTGCAGGACACAAGGTTGGCGCGCTCGGCAGCCCGATGGGTGCAACACCATCGTTCGACACACTGGCCAAGGATGGCCTGCTTTTCACCCGCATGATGAGCGCGCATGCGCACACCGCAAGGGGTGTGTATGCGATGGTCACAGGCATACCCGATGTTTCGCTGTATTCCACAGCATCGCGCAACCCGGCAGCCACCAACCAGCATTCGATCATCAACGAATTCAAGGATTACAAAAAGTATTATTTTATCGGCGGCAGCACTTCATGGGCCAATGTACGCGGTGTGCTGACAGATGCTATCGACGGCATCGATATCTACGAGGAAGGCCGGCTCAAGTCGCAAGTTGAGGATGTGTGGGGGGTGTCCGACAGGAATCTTTTTCTGGAAGCGAACGAGGTGTTACGAGCGCACACACAATCCAACCCGCAACAACCTTTCTTCGCCTACATACAGACCAGCAGCAATCACCGGCCTTATACCATTCCGGCAGAAGACATGAAGGAATTTTCGCCGCCGGCCCCTTCCGAGAAGGAGCTCGATATGCAGGGGTTCATCTCGCTTGATGAGTACCGCGGCTTCGCTTACCTCGATTGGTGTATCGGCCAGTTTATGAAGAAGGTGCGCCAGGAGAAATATTTCGACAACACCATCTTTGTCTTCGTCGGTGATCACGGCATCATCGGCACCACCGGCCCGCATCTACCCAAGTCATGGAAGGAGCTGGCTATCACGCAGGGCCATACTCCCTTGCTGATCTATTCACCCAAGCATGTGGCGCCGCAGAGGATCGACAACTGGGCGCAGCAAGTGGATGTGGTACCCACGATCGCGTCACTGGTCGGCATCGGTTATCGCAACACAACGCTCGGGCGCGATCTGCTCGATCCGAAGTTCGATTCCACGCGTGTCGCTTTCGAGTTCCAGTTCACAGGTATCGGCGAGAAAGGATTGCTGGCAGATCACTACATGTTCATCGACCGCAAGCCGCCAGCGGCGTTTGATATCCTATCGGACAAACCGGCTTCAAATCAGCTGGAGAAAATTCCAATATCTTCAGAATTGCAACGGCTTGCCCAACAGTGGTCTCATTTTTCGACAGCCTACGGTAATGCGGCATTGTATCTGCAAACGCACAACCCGAGGCTTCACGATTGATCATAATCTGCCGCTGATGCTTAAGTCTATCGGCCGCCAATCAAACATACGCCGTCCGTTGATTCTTTGCATGGTGCTGGCCACCTTTGGCGCTGCGTTTTACAAAGTCGTAAATCGCCCGCCATCGGCATTATTTCAACCATCTGTCATCATTTCTCAACCCATCAATACTGCTCCCGGCATACCCAATGCATTATCCGGAATTCATAGCCATTTCGTATCTACCCAGCAGAACATTCATACCCATGCAGCCTCATTGGTCGAGCTGAGCGATGGCCGCCTCCGCGCCTTCTGGTTCCAGGGCAGCAGCGAGGGCGCTCAGGATGTGGAGATATTCAGTGCGGTGTTCGATCCAGAAAAAAATCACTGGGGTATGGAAAGCAGCATAGCCAATCGGGAAGATACACAGCGCTCTCTGCTGCGCTATGTAAAAAAACTCGGCAACCCGGTGGCACGACGTGCTGCGGACGGAACGCTCTGGCTGTTTTACGTTACCGTATCTCTGGGTGGGTGGGCAGGCAGTTCAATCACAGCCATCACTTCAAAGGATGACGGCACAACATGGAGTCCGGCGCGGCGGCTGATTACATCGCCGTTCCTCAACATCAGCACGCTGGTCAAAGGCACACCATTCTTTTATGGCGACGGGAGCATGGGGTTGCCTGTCTATCACGAGTTCATCGGCAAATTCGGCGAGCTGCTGCGCATCTCCGGCAGCGGTGAAATCATCGATAAACAACGGCTCAGTTCCGGCAATGTCACACTTCAACCGGTGGTGCTTATAAAAAATCCTCAGCAGTCGATAGTGATGATGCGGTATTCCGGCGCAAGCCCGAGGCGCGTGATCGCTACATCGACGGAAGATGCGGGACAGCATTGGAGTGTTCCGGCAAAGACAACGCTGGCTAATCCGGATGCGGCGGTTTCAGGTGTGGTGTTGCCGGACGGGCGCATCCTGCTGGCGCTTAACGACACCGAAGCAGGCCGGGGTGCGCTGTCGCTGGCGATCTCCAGCGATAACGGAGCCACCTGGAAAACGGTTTACCAACTGGAAGACCAGCGCGGCCAGAACACCGACCCGTCGCAATATGTGCAACTCGCCGCCGAATCGGCCAAGGCGACTGAACCAGGCATTACCGACGCGGCGCCGTATGCAGAATCTGCCAAACGCAACAAATGCACCGCGCAAAGCTGCGGCTTCGAATTCTCCTACCCCTACCTGATCCAGACGCGAAGCGGCGACTTCCACCTCGTCTACACCTGGAACAGAAGCTATATCAAACACGTCTGGTTCACGCGCGCCTGGCTGGACCAAAGCCTGGAAAAAACTTCCGATGCCAAACTTTACTGATATTACCGGACTGGCAAGTGTGGCCAGCGCGATGGCGGCATCCATGCTGTTGTTGCCACGGGTAACGCGGCTCGCCAAAAACCGTCAGGCCATCGTGACAGGAACCGTATTTGTGGTGATGCTCATCCCGTTCGACGGTTTCCCGCTCGCCGCCTACATGCGTGGCGCAACCGGAGATTTGAGCATCACTTCGATGGTGCTGTTGTGGTACGCCTTGTCAAGGCCATGGTCAGTTTGCGGAACGGAAGATTTAAATCATCGCCATGTGCTATTGGCGTTGATCGCGCTGGCCGCGTTGGCCTTTTATCCGATGGCTCTGGGTTTCGGCGAGTTTGATCCGTATCGCCTTGGCTATGGAAGTTGGCAAATGGTGACCGCGCTGTTGCTGGCCGCATTGCTGGCATGGTTGTGGAAACACCATCAGTTTGCACTGTGCGTTGGGTTCGCCACGCTCGCCTGGGCTATCGGCTGGTATGAGTCAGACAACCTCTGGGATTATTTACTTGACCCGTTCGTATCGATTTATGCGCTGGCTGCGATCATGATGAACACCGGGAAATTTCTGATGAAACTGCCGCGTAAAAAACTCAACAAACCTGATTTTGGCCGCACCTGACTAAACTACCACCTGCTAAAGCAGGTGGGTTAGCGCAGTCAGGTGCGACGACTAAAGTCGTCAACCGCACCTGCCTAAACGCGCATGAGTCAACACATGAAGGTCAAAGTCACCGGCTGAAGCCGGTGGTTTTTACCAAG